>JAQXYZ010000088.1 GCA_029226935.1 Bacillota bacterium
TTCGTCCCTGCCTTATTTTCAGTTTATTAGGTGATGAAAGCAAGGATTCTAAAACAGATGATGCACTCCGCAACCGGAATGCTCCTTAAGAACTTTAGAATAAAGAAACGTTTTTCCGTTAGAATTTCTATGCTTTTTCTTGATTATAGCAAGGTGTCATACCGGAGTCAATATATCTCTTTCAATTTTTATAATGGAATTTTCTATATGCTTCGCTGCAAAAAAAGCAACCCATTCGTTAAAATGAGTTGCCCTTTAAGTACTGCATTTACAAATTAAACTGTTCCACTGTGGATTGCAGGGAAGTGATACTTCTCATGGCATCCTTTGTTTCTACCGAAACACTCTCGCTGGCATTGGTAATGCGCTGTAAATTTTCATTGACCGACTGGACGGCTCCATCCAACTCCTTCTGTGATGCATCAATCGTATTTATAATCTGATTGATATTCGTGATAGATGCACTTAATTCTTCCGTATGGGCTCCTAACACGCTGCTGACACTGACATAATATGCCGCATCCTCCTTGTAGCTTTCCGCAAGATTTTCCAGCTTGTCATAATCTTTTAAAACCACCTCATCCAAGAAGGTAATGATTTTATTGCTTGCATCAGAGAGTTTCTGCACGCTTTCTGTAACCTTTGTAACAAGTTCGTTTACTTTATCGATCTCGCTTCCGGTTGTATTGCTTAACTGCTTAATTTCATCCGCAACCACGGCAAAGCCTCTCCCGGCTTCCCCTGCTCTTGCCGCTTCAATAGAAGCATTGAGCGCCAGCAAATTGGTCTGTCCAGCAATGGCACTGATTGCCTGCGATACTTCCACAATTTCCCCAATGACCTTTGTTTCCTCAATGGCACTCTCAAGGCTCTTCTTGCTGTCTAATGTAATTTCAATGGCATTTTTCTTATCCTCTAACAGTTCGGGAACCATTTGCCCTACTCTTACGGTAATCTCATTCGCCCGCTCCGTAATAGTCTGTGCATTCTTTGCCAGTTCATCCATAGCTTTCGCCACATCCTGACAGTTCTCATCAATGTCACTGATACTGGCGGTCTGTGTAGCCACGCTTGCCCCGGTTTCCTCCATGATGGCACTGATTTCCATAATATTACCACTCATATTCGACACATGGCTGTCCATTCCCGTTATCATCTCCCGGATCATACCAGCTTCCTGCTGTGTCTTATGTATCGTGGAGACCACCCTGCTCTCCAATTCTTCAATTAGATAACTGATTTCTTTGACCTCGTTTTTCTCCTCTTTGCAGTTCTTTGTACCGATTACCTTTTCCTTGATAAATGTTTTCATGGCAGACATTGGTTTTAACATCCTGCTTACCACAACATTTAACAGAATAATAAATAAAAACAAAAGCACAAGGTCAACTGCAAGGGGCGCAATCAGATTATTTGTAATCTGGCTGCTGATAACAGAGGTCGGCTGGGTAACACCAATCTGCCAGCCCGTAGTTTCGATTTTCCGCACCACATAATACTTGGATACACCATCATAATCCTGAAATGTTGATACGTTTTCCCTGTTCAGGTCAATCTGAAGCACATCCGACAAAATGGTATTTCCTTCTTCCTTGGGCAGATAATCGGTATTCTCATGAGTAATTACGCTGTTATCCCCGGCAAGAAGGAACGTCTCCACAGTTTCATCTGCTCCAGCTTCCTTTACCATTCCAATCAGGCTGTCAACAGTTATATCTGCAAGGATAACTGCCTGTCCGCCATCCATAGTAAAGGGGGCTGCAATGGAAACGACCATCTGTCCTGTCGCAAAATCCATATATGGTTCTGTATAAATCAAATCTCCGGTTTCTACCGCATCAATCCACCATCCTCTTGTGGTTGGGTCAAGGTCAAGAGACGTATGGTTTGCCGGAAAGACCCCTCCGTCATAGGCAAGGCAGCAATAGTACATGAGTGCATCCGGATTCCCTGCAAGGTTTGTCTCCAAATAGTCCATAACGGCTTCCATATCATTTGTGTGCATGGTCGCAAGGGCATTTTTCATTGTATTCACAATATATCCCTGTCGAATCAGCCACTCGTCAATCAGTTCTCCGGTATTCTCTGCTTTCTCTGTAAGCGCTACCCGTCCATTGTTTATCAACACATTCCGCATGACAATGCTGTTCAGTGTTGCCGTAACCGCTATAATAATCACGGTACATAGTGCCACATAGGAAGTAATGTTGCCCTTGATGCTTCCCAAAAAACTGTTTTTTCCTGAAGCTTTTATTTGTGCGGTCTCTTTCATTTTTCTCTCCTTCGTTTCTTAGCTATAATCCGTTTTCCCTGACCTTCTTTTCAATATTGCCGATGTACTGGAAATCGACTCCATCTACTACTTTTTCATGAAAATACATGATTGTTAATATTATAATTCTTAGCTTCATTTCAAGTCAACATAAAGACTCCAATGATATGTTTTAAGGCATGAATCGTATGTTTTTTATCTCTTTATTACCCTGTTGTTCCAACCTGCTGACCGACTGATTTCCTGTAGCAATTCCATCGGGGAACTGGCTAAACTGCTTCCGCCAGATTTTTATCCGGTACATAGAGGTTATCTGGTAAACATACGGTATATCACTGCCTTGCGGCGGTCTGAGCACATATTCCCTTGTTCCGTCAGGGACAAGATAGGAATGTCCTCCTTTTCCTTGACATAGTACCATTTTCTGCTATACTTTTTATATTCGTCATGCAATACCATTTCAGACAATCATAATATACGGTTTTTCGTGGTGAATTTAATTCTAAAAGATTAACCTGTGGACTATAACTTAGGATAGTTGGAAACTGAGACTATGAAAATCGCAATATGTGAAGACAACACCAGACAACAAAATATACTCACTGCGGCTTTGGATGCTTATCGCACTCCAGCCGGTGAGCATGTTCAATATGATGTTTACCCCAATGGCTTGGAGCTGCTGGCTTCCAAAAATACTCATCTTTATGATGTTTTACTTTTAGATATCCTGATGCCCGGATTTACCGGGATCGAGACTGCCAAAGAAATTAGGGAATCTAACGAAAAGATCCCCATTATTTTTCTTACTACCAGCCAGGAATTTGCAGTAGAGAGCTACAGAGTACATGCCTTTGATTATTTGATGAAGCCCGTGGATCAGAAAGCTTTATTCGCGACTTTGGATAAAGCCTATGCAATGACAGAAACTACCTTGGAAAAATCCATTATGCTGCAAACCTCAAAAGCCATTTATGTTCTTTCCCTTTCACAGATAGAATTTGTGGAGGTTAGTAACCGCACTTTGTCATTTCATCTAATTGATGGAACTATTAAGTCCATATCAGGGCGTCTCTCAGATTACGAAAACACTTTACTCAATTACCCGGAATTTCTCAAAATCCATCGTTCTTATATCATTAACATGGATTTAATGAAAGCCCTGAAGCAAAAAAGTTTTATTACCCTTACAGGAAATGAAGTTCCTATTTCACGGAACCTGTTACCTGTTATTCAAAAGCGATATATCGAACACCTACACTCAGCCATAAGAAAATAAGAAAGATCATAATGGTATCGTTACCATCAAAGAAAACTTTCCATTTTCTGACTGAAATACAGCCATACCATTATGTTCATTTGCAATTGTCATAATACTTCGTGTGCCATATCCATGCCCCGCCTTATTAATCTTCGGTCTATTACCTACTACTTTAATTTTGTCATCACATGAATTATCTACCGAAAACATCAATTTCCCCTTAAACTCGCACAGTCTTGCATCCACGAATCTTTTCCCCTCAGGCAGCTCTCCCACTGCATAAAAGGCATTTTCCAAGGCATTTGACACTAACGCGCACAACTCCGGTTTAGTTAACGGTATCTTATCGGGCAACTCAATATTGAAGCAATATTGGGCTTTCATTTCTTCTGCCTGTCCTGCAAAATGCGAAAGTATCAAATTCAGCATTTCCATATCGCAGAATCTGTGAGGAGTAAATTCATCTATCCGCTCTATATTCTCCTGAATATATTCCCGTGCCTCATCTATATGGTTCTCATCTATCAAATGAAGAATCAAAGCCAGATGATGCCGCATGTCATGTCTGTGAATTCTTGTTATCTTTGATAACTCTCTTAAACTCTCTGTCTCAGTTTCTACGATGTATAATTCATTTTGAAGTATGGTTCTTTCTTCCATTGCCTCCATTCTTTGTTTCTGCTCATAACTAAATACCACCGCAAAAACAAGATATGCCACACATATTACAGAGGGCATAAACTGTGCCACATGGTAATTCCCTGTATACAGCACCTCCGTCCACACAGTCGTATAATAATCAAAGAAATAGTATGTGACTGGCACAATTCCCATAACCATGGTCGCTGCTTTTGAGCCTTGTAACAACTCATGTATTGGAGTTGCAGCATATTTTACGATAATCCATAATGCAGTAAATGCTACAAAAAGATATATTAAAAACTCCCCTATACGGCTATAATATGTCGTGTACATAGCCCATCTGGATATCCATGTCGGAATCTGACAACACATATAGGCTAAAAGAGTATAGATTATCGCATTTGCAAAAGTGCATTTAAAGAAAAGCATAAGTGCTCCGACAAGTACCATATGCGTATGTATCGGATAAGAAGCAAAAACTGCATCTAATCCAAAAGATGCATAGAAAACACCTTGCAGCAACAATAAAAAGCATACGATAAAAACTAGTTTAGCAATATTCTTTTTCTGCAATATCCCTGCGAATGACGCAGTACTGGCAACGCCAAAAAACAGAGTCACTATATATCGTATAATCATGATATCAATTTGGGCCATAATCTATATTCCTTCTATTCTAAAAAGTCCAAACCGAAGCTTGGACTTTTTTCATATGTGTTTCCAGAAACCTATTAATCAATGAATGAAACAGCTGCACCCATGTATGTAATCGCATCTTCATTTGAAAGGTACTCACCTTCCATTGTCACTGAAAAGTCCTCATTTGCAACTGCCACAGAACCATCATCACCTTCAGCAAAAACAATTGTACATTCAGTCTCAGTGTAAACATCAGTAATTTCAAATACCGTCCAATCAACACCATTTTCTTCATCGCGTACAGTTGATATACATGAAGCATCATATGAACCACAAATGATATCACCGGAACCGTCTTCTGCAACTATCATCATAGAAATATATGGATTTTGTGATGGATCCCGGAAAAGAGTGATAACATACTCTGTATTGCTGTCGTCAACAGCATAAATACCAGCGTCAACTAAATCAGTTGTTACATCAAGAATTGTAAAATCAGCCTCTTCTTCTGCAACCGTCTCAACTGCTTCTGTTGAAGAAGCTACCTCCTGTTCCTCTACAGCAGGCTCTTCCGGTGTAGAAGCTACCTCAGAAGACTTACCGCATGCAGCCAATGTAAGCACCATCATTGATGCCATAATAACACTAAGTACTTTCTTTTTCATATTTTTCCTCCTTCAAATCTATATGATAGATTGATTATACTTGAATGGAAAAAAAATATTCATTTTTTGCGTGAAATGGCAAAATAACTACACGAAATGTATGATAGCTATCATATGCCGCTGAATTGTAATCCGGCTTTCCCGCTCGGACGGGAATTTCATTTTTCAATTCACAGTTCAAACTTATTGTATGTAAATAATTGCCGTCTTTTTTAACGCCATACCTATTCTCGTCACTGCTGAAATAATTAATCCAAAGCACATCAGGTATAGCATAACGTCTTCTGAATTATTACAAATTATACACATAATTGCTACAGTCACTTTTATGATTCCATTTAGAAGCTTCCACTTCCAAAATCCGGCTTCTACTTTACGTGATTCATAAGCTCTAAAAATAATAATAATGCCGGCAAAAAAATAGTAAATAATGAAATAGACCATCATATATCTTTGACCTATTCCTTTTATCGATAGAATAAAAAAGCTCAGGTCCATGGTTATCAGTGCCCGATAAAGAATCATTTTCCCACCAATCATATGTATTCCCATACTAAAGAAATAAATGAACTGTTTTATTCCATTTATTAGTAAAACTACTCCAAGTATTAAGGTTACCATATAATATCCTGTACTTGGAAACGCAAGCATCAAAACACTCATAACAATGACTACTATTCCAATTATGATATCCTTTATCCTACTGAATTTACTCATCTACACACTCTCTCTTCATTCGTTTCTCAAATTTTGTGCCATTATCTTGAAATCCTTAATACCTTTGAATCCTTTTTTCCAATAATCAACGGAAAAACCGGCAAGCATATTCCCGGATTCAAAAATAGCATTTGTTACCATACTTTTCTGACGCATTGCTGCAATAATAAATCTTCCGAAAGAAGTATTGTCTTTGGACTCCCGCGAAACATTACAATACTCATTCTGATATTTACGGATATCAAAAGGAATAATTTCACATCCGGATAATTCTTCTCCAAATTCTTTCCAATCCTCGGAAGCAATAAGCTGGCGTTTCCTTAATATCGTATCAATTCGATCTTCCCATGAAGAGATAGCATCAAAATCATAAGTTACCTTTTCGAATGTTTCAACTTCTCCTCGAAGATATTTCATTGCATATATCATTTGACAAAATGCCTCTTTATACTCTTCGGGGTTATTCTTATCAACCACATCATAATTTCCCCAGGCAGGCTGATATTTGTAATGTATAAAACTATAATCAGGCAAATGTCCCGCGCGTCCATGCCCAAGATTCATAACTGAATTTTCACTTCCATCATTAATGCTATTGATATAGATTCCCTTTTCCAGATTATCAGTACCCACAGGATTATGATGAAAAGTGACATGCCTTTCAGCAAATGAATCATTGTCTTCGCTCATCACTTCATAAAACTCAAAATCCGTATTATTAATTACCTGAGACGGTGTGCCCGCAAAATATGCATGTGCCCAGGTATCTGCCAGAACGTGCATAGCTAATCCTACACTTTCCAAATCTCTGTTCTTTGCAAGATTCACTGTTCTAACAATAAGATCCCCATTGGGTTTGCAAATCAGTCTGTATTTACATCTGTATGTAACGGAAAGAGCTTTGACCGGAGCATATAAATCATAGGGCAGGAAGTGAAAGGAAGCCCATATTCTGGTAATATTCTGCAAGCCAATCAAGTCCGTTCTCGCTTCCATCATTTCACTTTGAAGTTGTGTAGTGGCTGCCGATAACGGTGCATGATTTTTCTTTAGTAAAGTAGCAGTACAACAGTCAACAAATTGTGCACTATATGCAATTTCTAAACTTTCTTCATGTGAGTACCCTGCAATGTATGCTGCACAATACGTCGCATAATAATGAAAATCTTCCTGCATAATTCTCACCTCATCTTTTTCAGTAATAAAGAAAAGACAACTACTTCTATCAGAATTATGTTAAACGTCAAATCTATAATTATGTAAACCAATGTCTTTATTTCAAACTTTTCTCCATACGCAAATTGAAAAATATATAATGACCAGTAAATAATGCTTAACAGTACTGACAAAACAAGATACATATTACCTTTTTTCTTCCCACTGCTAACATCTATTGCTGCTTTTCCAATATAGACATGCATAAAAGTAAAGAACATAAGAAACGTAAAAACAAACAGACATATCATGATCTTTATAACAGCATTATCCAGTTCTGCACCATATTCCCGGCACAGTTCATTCCAGAATTCAAACAAACTCTCTATTCCTCTTAGTCCTGCCCATATTGAAAATAAAATGACCCCTACTCCACTTGTATATAATAAGCCTTGCACTCGCCTAACTTTTTTATCCGGATTCATACTCATCCTCACTTTTGTATATTGCTAATACCATCTTATCACATTGCTATTAATCAGCAAGCAACCGTCGTTTTCTCTCAATCATCTCATCAATCTTTTCAATGTAAAGTCCTACATCCTTCACATTATCGCACCGCTCGATCCTTCCGTCCGGGAACACTCTCTTGGTAATCGAACCTGCTCCCAGCGCAAGAATAGTCTGTTTCTCCTCCATGATCAGAATATTGTAAATGCCAAACTTCCCCTCTCTGGCATAACCTACATTTTCAAAATTGCCCGACATATTTTTCTGGCGGTACAAATAGTAGGGAACCATGTGAAGCTCTCTCGCCCCTTCTGCCGCAATCTTCATTGTCTCGTCCGTGTTATTTAAAGCTGATATGCCATTTTCCTCTATCCACTGGTTCAGTTTCGATGCACGTTTAATGGCAAGAGAATGTACGGTCAGGCTGTCCGGCGCAAGCTTTATCACCTCTTCAATCGTATGGTGCACATCCTCTTCCTTCTCCCCCGGGAGTCCTAAAATCAAATCCATGTTAATATTAATAAATCCGGCTTCCCTTGCCATTGCAAAGGCTACTTTTACCTGTTCTACCGTATGCTTTCTTCCAATCAGATCAAGAGTTTCCTGCTTCATGGTCTGGGGATTGACCGAAATTCTGGTAACACCGCATTCCTTAAGCACCTTAAGTTTTTCCAGTGTGATGCTGTCAGCCCGTCCTGCCTCCACCGTAAATTCCTTCAGATGAGAAAGGTCAAGGCTGCTTCTCAATTTAGTAAGCAGCCGGTAAAGATCCGGTGCTTCCAGTGTAGTAGGTGTCCCTCCACCAATATAAATAGTGTCCAGCACTTTATCCTGATAGGCTTCCGCAACAAACTCAATTTCCTTCTCCAGCGCATCCAGATACTCGCCAATCCTCTTTTTCCATGAAAAGATAGGATAAGAGGTAAAGGAGCAATACAGACATGTGGTGGGACAAAAGGGAATTCCTATATATAGGCTATAACCGTCTTCATAATGAAGGGTATCCAAAAGTGCTTTTTCTCTTTTTGCAATCTGTATCGCAAGTTCCCCTTTTTCCTCGCTGATGAAATAAGTCTCCTTCATATGTTCCATGATCTGCTTTTCAGAGTTTCCCTCCTCCAACATGGTCATTGGTATTTTGGTCGGTCTGATGCCTGTAAGGGTTCCCCACGGCAGCTTCTTATGTGTATATTCTGAAAGAGACGTATATATTAACTGCTTTAATCGATTCTTGACTTCCGGGCGAGACAAATCTTTCGCAATATCCACCTTTTTAGCACCAAAAGAAGCCGTACTGCCCTCATCTCCAACAAGCGAGAGCAATACAGCTTCCTCCGTAAACCTGATGTCTATATCCGGGAACCCCGCCCCAGAACTTTCCTTTTCCTCTTCCCCTGCATAAACCTTCACATCACAGGCCGGGTAAAATGCCTTTACCAGAGAATGAATATCATATTCGAACCCCGTCTGATTCACTGTAACTACAACTAAATTTTCCTGTTTCATCTCGTCACTGTTTCCCTTACCTTTACTGATACAGCATTCCACTACAGATTGCTGTCATATATTTCTTCTTACTGCTTTTTAAATTGTCTCATCTTATTCCACGGTAACCACTTTTGCAAGATTCCTCGGTTTGTCTACATCCAGCCCTTTATCCAGAGATACATAATATGCAATCAGCTGTAACACCACAGATGCCGGCATTACCATAAATGGATCATCCATCTTGGGCAGTCTGTAAACACAACTCCACTGCTCGCCTTCATCCAGTGTTTCACTCTCCTTGATTAAAAGCACCACTCTGGCACCTCTGGACTGCACTTCCCTGATATTGGAAAGTTCCTTGCTCTTTAGCTTTTCCTGCGTTACTACTGCAATTACGGGAGTATCCTCCGTAATCAGTGCAATCGTTCCATGTTTCAGTTCGCCGGAAGCATATGCCTCCGAGTGAATATAAGAAACCTCCTTTAGTTTAAGGGAACCCTCCAGTAAGATGGAATAATCCAGTCCTCTTCCAATCATAAACACATCGTGAGCGTTCAACACCGCATCAGCCAGACGATGAATCTCTTCCTTGGTAGAAAGCACCCTCTCCAGCACTTCAGGCACGCGAAGCAATTCATTGATAAATGCTCTGGTCTGCTGTTCCTGCCAAATGCCTCTTGCCATTGCCATTCTTGCCGTAATCAGATACAGTACGGCAAGCTGAGTGGTATACGCTTTGGTGCTTGCCACTGCAATCTCAGGACCTGCACAGGTGTAAATCACATGCTCACTGGCACGGGCAATCGATGCGCCCTTAACATTTACAATGGAAATGCTGGGAGAACCGCATTTTCTGGCAAACTTTAAAGCTTCCAGCGTGTCAATGGTTTCCCCTGACTGGGAAATCGCAATTACCAGTGTATTTTTATCCACTACCGGATCATTATACATAAACTCCGATGCCATTACCACATCTACATGAATCCCGATCATAGCCTGAATCAGACTTTTTCCAACCAATCCTGCATGCATGGCTGTACCACAGGCTATCACGCAGATGCGCTTACAGTCCGCAAGCATATGGTCAGGAATTCCTTCCTCCGAAAAGTCAGGCATCCCATCTTTGATTCTGGGCAGTATGGTTTCCCTGATCACCTCAGGCTGCTCCATAATTTCCTTTTCCATATAAAAGGGGTAGCCTGCCTTTCCGCTGCGGCTTACATCCCAATCTACCTTCTGCCACTCAATTTCTGCCTTGTCACCGGAAAGATCAAACAGCTCAACACCCTCCGGTTTTAAACATACCACATGAAATTCAGGCACCACAAAATAATCCGATGTGAAGGGCACAATTGCCGCCACATCAGAGGACAAAATCGCTCCGTCTCCGGTAACTGCCACTACAATCGGGCTTACATTTCGAACTGCAAAAATCTGATCAGGCTGATCATCAAACATAATTGCCAGCGCAAAAGTTCCCTTCAGCTTCAAAACAGTTCTTCGGATTGCTGAATAGGGATCTCCCTGATAAAAATGCTGTAAGACTGCTGCCACCACTTCACTGTCTGTCTCAGATGCAAGCTGTCCCTCCAGATGATATTTATCTATCAGCTCTCTGTAATTCTCAATAATGCCATTATGAATCAGCGTTACATTGCCGAATCTGTGAGGATGAGCATTCTCATCGCATACGCCCCCGTGAGTTGCCCATCTGGTATGCCCGATTCCACACTGTCCCACCGGCTTTTTCTCAGCACACAATGCTCGTAAATCCTTTACTCTTCCCGCACGTTTTACGATCTGTGTTTTTCCTTCGTTCAAAAGCGCAATTCCCGCACTGTCATATCCTCTGTATTCGAGAAGTTCCAGTGCGTCCAGCATAATTCCTGCGGCATCGCCTTTACCTGTATATCCAATAATTCCACACATTTTATTTCCCTCATCTTTCTATTCTATATCATATGCCGCGCAGCTTCTGCCGCGCCACTCTCCATTATACCGTATTTGTTTTGCAGTTACCCGCATATTTGCCGATATATCTCGCACAGGAAATGTACGGAAGAGCATCCGCCGAATTTTCGATAACTCTCCTCCTCGTCAACCTTCCACGCTGTCCATGCCACCTTGTGACAGTCGGCTTATGAAAGGCCATGGCGCTAGATAAGGGAAACAATGACAGTTTTCATTGTCTTAATTTAATTATCAATGTACATGAAACAGTTTGTGAAAAATATTCACAACTGCTATTATACACAAAACACCTGTAGTTGTAAACCACAGGTGTCTCCATAATGCTATCTTATAGTATTAAAAATTACCAATTTCCACAAGGCTTTGGTATAATTCTTGTGTAAACGGATATAATCTGTATCCTTGGCTTTTGCTGCCATTTCCAGTTTCTTCGCCTGTTCTGACAGTTCTACAGCACCGATAGTCAGAGAAGTACTCTTTAACGCGTGTATTGTAATACGATAGTTTTCCACATCCTCCTGTTCAAAAAGCTCCTCTAAAACAGTGCGCTTATCGTTTTTCAGATATTCTGCTATCATTTCCTGATAAAAATTCATATCCTCCATACAGTAACTGAGACCTATGCTGATATCCAGACCTGAAATGACAGCTTCTCCTGCGGAAGATATTTTAAAAGAACTGCATTCAGTTCTTTTTCCTGAATAGGTTTGGACAGATAGTCTGCAAATCCCGCCTGAATATATTCATCCCATGCTCCCAGAATTGCGTTAGCTGTCAAAATTATAACCGGCATCAAGTGATCCATAAAAATCAAGTCATACTTATCCTTCTGTATCTTCTCAAGTGCATCCTTGCCGGCTGGCACATGCAGTTAAACCGCATACCAGCACGATAAGTATTGCCAATATAGTCTTTTCTCTAATTTTTTTCATAATATTTTCCTCTTACGCAAATATCTGTTTTACCTCACTCCATCCGGAAAAATACTAGGTTTCATGCATCCGGTATTCTGTATCCTCATCAATCATGGCAAGCATTACATCCGCAAAGTATGGGTCAAACTGACTGCCTTTCCCTTTTTCTATTTCACTACGCACTACCTCCCGCGGCAGTACATCACGATAACTGCGTTTAGAAGTCATAGCATCATAAGCATCGGCAACACCAATCATTCTTGCCACCTCCGGAATCTTTTCGCCTTTTAGTCTGTCCGGATAGCCTTTGCCGTCATAACGCTCATGATGCCACCTTGCACCAATTCCGATATTAGGAAGTTCAGAAATGTTCTTAAGGATATCACTTCCGATTACCGGATGTGATTTAATAATTTCGTATTCTTCATCTGTCAGTCTGGAAGTCTTATTGATAATCTCGTCCGGAATGCCAATCTTGCCAATATCATGAAGAAGTCCCATGTAATAAATATCTTCCTGCTCCTTCTCACTTTTGCCAACACGTCTTGCTATCTCTCTTGCATATTCTGCCACCCTGACGGAATGACCGTTGGTATATTTATCCTTGGCATCAATGGTACCCGCAAGCGTACGCATGATCTGTAAAGACATACGCTCTACCTTTCGTCTCCTTTCCTCCGCTTTCCATGTCTGCTTTTCGACCTCCTGCTGCAGATTTTTCTGCAGACGATCCAGCTGTAAAATACGACTGACACGCTGTATCATAATATCCGCAACAAAAGGCTTTGTAATAAAATCAAGAGCTCCTTCCTTAAAGCATCTTACCTCTGTATCTCTGTCATCATCCGCAGTCAGAAAAATAACCGGAATGCTCCGATAACTGTCATCAGCCTGAATCTGCTTCATAACCTCAAATCCGTCCATCCCCTGCATATGCAGATCCAGCAGTATTAAATCAGGATGCCTGTCCTTTAAAAAATCAAGCGCTTTTTCGCCTGAATCCACGCTGGCTACATAAAATTGTCCGTTTAACATTTTCTCAGCAATCCGCAGATTCATAGCATCATCATCCACCACCAGTATAAGCGGCAGTTCTTCTACGCGCTCTTCCACTGTCTGCTCTTTTGTCATCGATTCCCTTAAGATTTTATGTAAGTGTGACAACAGCTTCCTATAATAATCCATTGTAACGCTATGATGCTCTCTGATAAAATCAATATCACTTTCCTTTGCTGCCATTTCCAGAGACTTTGCCTGATCTGAAAGCTCGGTTGCACCAATAGAAAGAGAAGTGCTTTTCAAAGAATGCACCAGAATCCGATAACTCTCCCAGTCTTCCTTTTGATAAGCATCTTCGATACTGTCATATTTCTGATCATCCAGATAGGTAAGCAGCATTTCTTGATAAAATTCCTCGCTGTCACAGCAATAAGCAAGTCCTGTGTCTACATCCAATACCTTATCCAACTGTTCCATAAAATCCTTGTGCACATTAAACTCTGATGACATAGTTTACTCCTACTCAATAAGTGCAGTCACACTCTCATACAACTTTTGTGGAAGAACCGGCTTTCTGACAAATCCCTGCACTGAATATTCGCCCTTTGCCACCGCCTGTTCCATGTCTTCGGAAGCGGATAAAAACAGCACAGGCATTTCTTCCGGCTCCAGCCTTGCCCTGATTGCATCCAGTGTTTCAATGCCGCTCATTCCCGGCATTTCCACATCCAAAAGGATCAAATCTACCGTTTCCTCCTGCAAAAGTGCAAGAGCGGCCTGCCCCGAATCCGCTTTTTTCACATCATAATCCTTCTTCTTTAGAATCATTTCTGCCATTCTTAAATTCATTGCATCATCATCTACCACTAATATTGTTTTTCCCACTTATTGTTCTCTCCTGTTTTTATCTTATCTTTTCTGATTTATAAAACCAAACAATAACGTCATTACCTTGCGGCAGCAACGCTTTTTCGCAACGACATCATACACATAGCCACTATTAAGGGAATTGTAACACTCACAAATTACTTTTTCAACATTATTCGTATCTTATTGACTTATTATTCGTATCTTATAACTTATTTTTAAAAAGAAATTTAAAAAAATGAAGTGATCTGTTTTCTTTTTTGCATTTTTTTGCATATCAGGCCATAAATTGCAAAATTTCTATACAAAGAAGGCATAACAGCCATCAAAACTGTTATGCCTCAATGTGTGGGCTTTCCGGAGATTACTCCAGACCACAGATGGTTCTCATTATCTATATTCTACAAACTCTCCATATTCCTGCCAAATATTGCAGATCCATGTTTTGCCCTGGTTAAAAATGATTTCCTTCCCCTTTTCATCATAGAACTTGGCAGGAGTTGAATCACCATCATACCGTTTCCAAGTGCCTTGAATGACCTTTCCGCCTGTAAAGACGATGGCTTTGCCTTCTCCATGGACTCCAAAGGCAAGATAATCATGGGAATCTCTCACTTCCCCGTGGCAATACTGAAGCACCACGTTAGACACTGCCAGCTGTTTTCCATCCAGTTCATCTGTCTGTGCCTTACCATCCTGATACCGATAGTACAGCTTATCCTGCTCATGGTACTCAAAGTATGGATTGTAAGCACCGTATCCACCCTTGTTTCCCTGCTCCCCTCCGGGATAAATCAGGGTTGCACCGGGGGCATCTGCATAATTTGTTTCTGCTCTCACATTGTCTGCTGCGAAGGTAAACGGGGGCACATAAGCATTATCATAGTTCCAGTCATATCCCAGTCTGTCTGCCGCTTCCTTCATTCCATCTATAAAAAGGTATCCGGTAAACTCCGTGGCATACCCGGGGCGGCTGACTCTGCCATATGCTTCGTGGGCAGGGTGGTAAATTCCCTCTACTGCTGCACTGATATTCTGAACCGTATCCCGGTTAATCAGTTCTTCCACATAAGGTCTTGCGAGCCCCCAGTTGCAGTAGATTGCTTCATATCCCATCGCCACATATACAAAGTAGTCACGACTGCTTCGCACCGGACCAATTCTGTCCAGATCATCGAAGTCTTCAAACACTGCCATCAATCTGGTAATACGTCCCTCCACAGGCGCCTCATAAATAATGCTTGCCTTAGAAATACCATATTGCGGCATTGCCGGTGCATTGTTGGGAATCATGACTGCAATAGGGCGTCTTGTAACCACGCCGGTTGCCTTCCACTCCCCGGTAAGGTAGCTTTGCTGCTTTCCATTCACTACCGTTCTATTCTTAATCACCAGAGGTTCTTCCAAAGCTTCTGCCGGGGCTTCATTCGGCTCCGGGGTAGCTGCTGTCACTTCCTCCACAATGGGCTGAGGCTCCGGCTCCGGTTTCTCTGTCTTTCCACATCCCATCAAAAAAACACATGCGGTCATTCCCGCAATCATCATAACTAAACTTTTCTTCATTGCCCGCTTCCTTTCTTCCGGTCAGAAAATCCATCTCATTTAAGATGTTCACTCAATTATCTTTTCTCTATAAAAAAGGGTTGTACTCCCTCTCATGTCCGATTGTGGTAGACTCTCCATGTCCCGGATACACCTTTACATCCTCCGGAAGCGACATAAGTTTCTCTTTGACAGAGCGCACCAGACTGCTCATGCTGCCGGTAGGAAGATCT
>JAQXYZ010000089.1 GCA_029226935.1 Bacillota bacterium
ACAGCCCAGGCGCTGGACACACTTATTGCCACATTAAAAAATGAAGGATATACATTTGTGCCGGTTTCAGAGCTGATTTACCGGGATCACTACCATATGAACCATGAAGGACGTCAGATTGGAAATTAAAAAAGAATGTAAAAAACTATTGACCTTTTATCTGAGGTAAGGTGTAATTATATGTGGACTACCAATAGGCATTTTGTTTTCGTGCTGACAATTTCGGTAGCTGCTATTACTGGTGTTTTATTGGCGCAATGCCAAGAATTACAAGAGATTGAAGGAGGAGAAGAGGATACTACTTCTGAATTCCCTGATACTTTATGTATTTGATTCCCAAAAAAGATTTGAGGGAAAAGATAATTGTGTCATCATATTTCAGTTGAAAAGGGGGAAGGAGCACTTCTCCCTTTTCGGTTGTTACAGTATAATAGCCCTTCTTTGATTTGAAAAAGTCTGCCTGCTTCCGGTTGATTAAATGTACATGGAGCTCTGTAACCTCAAAATCAGAATTGTTGCTGGTAATCTCCTCCACAACGATTGTATTTTTTCCTTTTTTTAACATATAATCCAGCAATGGCTGCTCATAAATAAAGTTCATGGAAGACCCCTTTCAAAACGAATTATTGGTTATGAATGTGCTTTCATGTATGAGACGAAATCGTCCAGTGGAATTGCGGGACTGAAAAGATATCCCTGATACCAGTTGCAGCCCAGTTCGTGAAGCTTATTCATTTCCTCAGCGGTTTCAACATACTCTGCAATCACACGGATATTCAGCTGCTTACTTAAATCAATGACAGAGGAGATGATTTTCTGGTCAGTCTCACTTGTTAGGATGGATTTGGTCAGGGAGCCGTCTATTTTGACTACATCAAAATAATTGGACTGAAGATACATCAGGGAGGTATGTCCCATGCCAAAGTCATCAATTAATAAAGAATGTCCCATGGATTTCAACTGTTGAAGCTTGTCGATGGTATTCTGGGAATTCCGCAGTACATCCTGTTCCGTGATTTCAAGCCAAAGCTTGTCGGAAGGAATCTGATAATGTTCTATCGTGTTACAGATACACTTTTCCATATCATTCCAGAGAAGGGATTTGGCGGTAATATTTACGGAAATATGGAAATCGCCATCATACAGGGAGGACACCTTCCGGATTGCGCTGCAGGACATGTCAAAAAGCTGCGTTTCCAGTTCAGGCAGCAGATTTCCGGCTTTGGCGATGTAGATAAGCAAAGGAGGATAAATGTAGCCAAAAACAGGGTGTTTCCAACGGATCAGCGCCTCGGCACCAATGCAGTGTCCGCTATAGTCCATCAAAGGCTGATAAAGTAGAAATAGGTTTTTTTCTTTTAGCGCTGTTTTGAGATCACGCAGCAGCATTTGTGCCAGAAGTCCCATATTATCGGTGCGGTTTAAAAAATTGATGGGAATATTTGCACTTTCCATTTCCTGCATTTCTGAAATCATCAGCTTTAACTGATCCTTCAGATTCGCTTCATGCAGCTCTTCATTAATGTGAAGAAAGGGAAGGTAAGTCGCAGTTCCTATAATAATTATGAGTAACTGCAACAAGGCTCCCCTAAGAGAACCTGTAGCGAGATAGCCACTGAAAAAGATTGGAGTGCTCCATGCAAAATCAGTGGTCACAGGAGGACATAAGCCGGTTACAATCGCAGCGTAGGAAATGGTAAGCGCTTCGATGGGAACCAGTAAAAAGGGAATGCCCAGTACAGGATTAAGCACAATGGGAATACCAAAGTTCAATATTTCATTAATATTGAAAACAACCGGAAAAGAGGCGGTATATGCAATGTGACGAAGTCGTTTCTTTTTGGAAAAAAGCAAAATTCCAAGAAGAACGCATATGGTAGTACCGCATCCGCCCATTACCACAAAGGTGTCAAACATTTTTTTGCTAAAGAGGATATCTGGACCGACTGCTGAAAAGGTTGTTGCAGCCACAGGCTCCATCATCCAACTGCCATGAAAACCGAGCAGCCAGAGAAGATGTACCATAAATGTGAAAAGTAATGCGGAAAAGTAATCAGTCCCGAGGTTGTTGAAAATACGTTGAATCGAAGTATAAACAAGCTCATGCAGGCTATAAACATTCCAAAGAGAATAAATAAGCTGATTAACAGCTGACCAAAACATGCAAATGAAAAAGACGGGAATAATCATATGTATTGCATGGGCGCAGACAATTTCCAATCCCGTAGAGCGTCTGGACTTATGGAAAAAAGGAAGCTTTTGTATCAGGTAGAAAAACTGGCAGCTGATAAAGGAAACAATTAATGCCTGAAAGCAGCCCTCCATGCTTATGCTGACCATAGAAAATCCATCACTGCCAATGTTCAGAGCACTTCCGTAGCCCGCAAGTGCGGCAAGGACGAAAAAAGGAGTCTGGTTTAAGGGAATATTTCTGCACATGGTATAGCTGATCGCAATAACAGCGACCAAAGCGGGAGAAAAGAAATGATAGGTTCCATAATAAATGCAATACAAAACAGAAGAAAACCATGCAAGCTGAGACTTGCACAGAAAATTCTGGTATGCTTCAACAGGAAGACTCAAAATTGCAAAAGAAAGTGCGCCTGCCATAATAAGAGGTATCATTGTGGTAAGAGTCAGATGAATGACGCGCAGAAAAAATATGTTTTCAAATTTGGAGAATTTTAAAAGAATTTTTTGCATACTCAATCCATACCTTCCCTCATAAGAATTATACGAAAAATATACCGAAAAATACTTATTGCCTGACAATACAAGTATATCATGAGTTTTAAAGACTTACAATCCATGAAAAACACCCTTATGCGCTGGCAAAGGGTGTTTGAGAAATACATTTTTACTTTTGGCTTGACATATAGTTCATCAGAGTTTCAACATCTTCAGGATCAGAAGCAACCAGCTCCATCTCATTGATAAAGGTGTTATCATTGAAAAGCTTGGTAATTGCAAGATATTTGGTAAGTTCAGACTTCAAATTCAGGCGGTCACCCTGTTTAGAAACCAACTCAACGGTTCCTTTACATTTCTTGATCGTGTCTAAGAATTTTTCTACATCAGTAATATTATAAATCTTCATGTTAATTCCTCCTTCTATTTAACTTTGTTATTATTTTATCAATGTGTAAATCGACAGGCAATACTTATTATGTAGAAAATTGCTAAAATTTGAGAATTAATTTGTAAAAAATAGACAAAGTACAATATGCTATTGACAGCGTCCGGATTTTTGAATTATATTTGATGCAGCAATAAAGAAAGCGAGACAATGTATGTTAAGTGTGGTAGTAATGGAGAAATCAAACAACTAAACAGTTGTGAGATGTAGTTAGGCGTATTTTATGCTATAACTATGTCCTTTTATCTGCCTGTGCCAATGCGTAGCATGCTTTTTTGTTTATAACAATCTTTATTGTGTAATAATTTTTGGTTATTAAAATAAAGAGTTTTGTATTTATTGAGCCGCAAAAGTGGTATCCCTGAACGCAGGGCAGATTCACTTTGCGGCTCTTTTTGTTTCATGTCAGGGATAGAAATTATAATGCTTTAGAACGAGAAAGGAATCGATTTAAAATGAAAGAAATGTATTTTTGCCAAACTGCATCGGCTAAGATGCTGGAATTTGATAAAGTGATTGGACAGTTAGAGAAACTTGCCTGTACAGAGGCGGCGAAAGAACAAATCAGAAGGTTGCAGCCCAGCCTGTCGGAAAGTGAGGTTAGGGCATGGCAGAGAGCGACAACAGAGGGAAGAGTGATGCTGGAAAAGTGTGGGATGCCGCCTATCACTGCGCTTGAGGAAATCCCCAAACTGATTGAGATCGCAGAAAAGGGAGGCTGTCTTTTGCCGGAACAGCTGGAAAGAATTGCCGCAAACCTGACAGCGGTAAGGAGGCTTAAGGATTATTTAAACCGAGGTAAGGCTTATGATATCGGGCTTCCTTATTATGAAGAAAATCTGGATTCCATGGATGAAATCAGAGAAGAGCTACAGGATAAAATTCGTGGCAGCAGGGTAGATGATTATGCATCCAGACTGTTGAAGTCGCTAAGAGAAGAGATTGACAGAACGGAAACGAAAATGAGAGAAAAGGCAGATGCTGCAATCAGAGCCAACAAAGACTGTATGTCGGACAGCTTCAGTACAATCAGAAACGGGCATATCTGTATCCCAGTCAAAAAGGAATATAAGTTTAAAGTGCCGGGCTCTGTGATTGACAAATCATCCACAGGAAGCACTCTGTTTATAGAACCTGTGGCAGTGGCAAAGCTTTACGAAGAATTGCAGGAAATGAGGATTGATGAGGAAAATGAAGAAAGGCGAATCCTGTATACCCTTACAGCAATGCTTTCGGATAAGGCAGATATCATAGGACAAAACAATGCGACCATTGAAAAACTTGATTTTATCTTTGCCAAGGGAAAGCTGAGCATGGCTTATAATGGTGTGGAGCCATCCATCAATACAGAGCGTTATATACGGCTTGAGGGTGGACGACATCCTCTTATGGAACAGGCAGTGAATGTTCCCCTTCAGTTTGAAATAGGGAAGGAAATTAATGGGGTCATTATCACAGGACCCAATACCGGAGGAAAGACGGTAGCCATTAAGACGGTAGCGTTAAATTGCCTTCTGGCGCAATGCGGGCTGCATACTGCCTGCGAAAAGGCAGAAATCTGTATGAATAACCTGATTCTCTGTGACATCGGAGACGGGCAAAATCTTACAGAGAACCTGTCGACTTTTTCGGCACATATTACCAATGTGCTCTCTATTTTGAGAAAAGCAGATCAGGAGAGTCTGGTGATCTTAGATGAGCTTGGTTCCGGCACCGACCCGGCAGAGGGAATGGGGATTGCCATTGCTATTTTAAAGGAACTGAAAAAGAGTGGTGCGCTTTATCTGGTAACCACCCATTACCCTGAGGTAAAGACCTATGCAGAGCAGGAGGAAGG
>JAQXYZ010000090.1 GCA_029226935.1 Bacillota bacterium
AGCCGCCCCTGTTCTTTTATGCTCTTTTCGTTTATGTATCAGACAAAGGCACCCGTACAGAAGCAGCATCGTGATCACCTTATCCGGAAATTCCAGATAAACCTGCCCAAGGATATTACTGATCACACGGTTGCAGCCAAGCTCCTGCAGAAATGCTGCCACAGAATCTCCCCAGATATTTCCCAGTGCTCCTCCGGAAACCAGAAAATTGACAGGAGTCGATATCACTGTTGAAAGAACGGTTACAAGGAAAGCCACAGAAAGCGTTCCGAAGGTGCTTTTTAAAAAACCTTTTTTTGCACAGACACCTATGGTGATACCAATGGCTGCAGCTGTCACCGAGTAGTACAGTGTCACGCTCTGGGAAAAGGAATGTAGAATATTGGCAGCAACTCCCACGATAGCTCCACAGACCGGACCGCAGGCATACGCCATGGCAGCAGTTCCCAGGGAATCCAGCCAGACCGGAAGTGACAGCAGATCCGCCACAAGTCTTCCTCCATAGTTTAACAAAATACATATCATAGCCAACAGATATAACTGAATACTCTTCTTTTGTTTCATCTTTGCATCCTCTTGAAATCTCATACGTTCAATTCCAAAATCTATTATAACATACATTATTTTGTTTGAAAACTACCCCAAAGCATAATTTTGCATGAAAATGCCACATATGCACGTATTTTTGCCGTTTCTCCGGAAAATTCCGGTATTACTCAAGAAGCTTCAAGGAAATCCTTTTACCATCACCGATACCCGTGCTCTGATGAAACTTACCGTCATCTGTTAAAAAAAGCGCCTCCACACCATCAGTATTCTCAATGAGCTCCATTCCCTGCTCTAATCCCAAAGCGAAACATGCGGTGCTTAAGGCATCGCCATCTATGGATTTTTCACTGATAATTGTCACCTGCTCTATATGATTTTCCACCGGATAACCGGTCTTCGTATCCAGGATATGATGATACAGCTTTCCGTCCACCCGGTAATAGCGCTCATAGATTCCCGAGGTCACAACAGAAGCATCCTTCACGGAAAGAGATGCCATAGCTGTTCCGGTATCTGCAAAAGGTTTCTGAATTCCGATGGTATAGGCGTCTTTCGACTGTTTCGGTCCCAGCGTCAGCACGTTACCTCCAAGGCTGATCACCCCCTCGGTAATCCCCTGCCCTGTCAGATATTCCCGCATCTGATCCGCAATAAATCCCTTGGCAATGCCCCCCACATCCAGCTTCGCCTCCGGATCCTTAAGCCGGACCTGATTCCCGCTGATTTCGATATTACGGTAATCCACGTGGGAAAGTTCTTTTTCGATTTCCTTTTGAGCCGGCAGAACCGATGCGTCTGCTTCATTGTCCTCAGTCTCAAGATTCTTTGCAATTTCGGAAATATTCCACAGATCCGACAGCCCGCCGATGGTCACATCGAATTTGCCCCGGCTGATGTCACCGTATCTGATGGCATCTGTGAGAAGCCGGACCGTATCGTGACTGACCGTAACATACTCCCCTCCGGCAGCATTAATCTTAGAAATTTCACTGTTCTCTATGGTATTGGAAAATTTCTGCTCGTACTCCTTCGCCATGGAAAAACACTGATCGATAGAAGAATCGTCATCTGTCCCGTAGAGAGTGATGGATATGATCGTATCAAAATAAAATCCGTTTTTTGAAATTCGTTTCTGCTCTTTGCTGCATCCGGATACGGATAGCAGGCATGTTACACACAATCCCGTGATAAGAAGAAACGAAGCTACAAGATTTTTTTTATGTTGTCTTATTGGTTTTTTCTGTATGATATGTTCCATATATTTACCATGTTTTATTTTTGCGTCTTCCGTCATCATGGCTCTGACTTCTTTGGTACTGCAACCATTTTCGTGTACAATGCATCCTTATCCAGGATCGTATCGATAATTTCATGCATCTCATTTTCCATAGCTTTTAACCGCCATTCCGGAAGATTATATTTTGGATGCCGGTCAAACGCAAACCCCCGCAGATTAATAAGAACTTTACGGGTTTCAGGTGTCAGGCAGGCAACGGCTGTTGGAATCCAGTCATCCCCGATTTTCGGACCATGTTCTTTGTAATAGTCTCCGCCGAATTGAAACTCGGACTCTTCCTCTGCATAGGGAAGCAGCGCAAGATTGTGATCAAACAACGGTGCAAACCCTTTGATCTCCAATGTCCTGTTATCAATGATAAAGCCAAAATTGTTCTTATGCCGATCTGCATTCATAATTACAGCGTCAATGACAAACATCGTCTTAATCTCGTCTTCAAAGCCAAGTTCTCTCATCTTTTCAATAATAGATTCAAAAGATGTATTTCCAACATCAATAGCAGCATAAGGTATAAAGCCATAATCTTCCGATGTAAAAATATCGCAAACGGAACAAATCCTGCTATTATGCGTGCGTAAATTATAATTCACATAATTATTTGTAAAATGAGAAATCACGTTGCTTGCGTAGTATTCCGAGTAAGGTTCCAGTCCGGCATTTCTGGCGCCGGAACTACCGCGCTTTAACATCTTTATGGTTTCCCCCTCGCGGATCCAGCATTTAGCAAAGGATCCATCCGTTCCATATTCCGGTGAGGTAGTGCTGAGATTTCTACCATGTAATCCTCCTTCAAAGGCAGTTTTTGCAATCACCTCATTAAATGGATGAGTGTACAGTGACACATCTGACCAGGACAAAGAACTGTCAACAGGTTTTACCCAAAATGTATCAATCAAAGACAAAGCATGTGAAATGTCTAAAAAGCCTGTCATTGTATCACACCCACTTAATTCCAATAGTTTCTTAATATTTTCTCTATGCTTCGGAGCTCTCCTGTTTCGTATAAATGTTCGTAAATCACCATACCATTCCGGCAAAAGTACATACTGTTCCAGTATGGTTATTGCCTCAGTAATTGGATCAATTAAGAACTTCGCTATGATCTGATCCCTATTCAATAAATAATACATATTTCCTCACCTCCACAGATACGATATTACATTCACTCTATTATACTAAATCTATCATTAATTCGCAATAAAAGTATCTGTCCCAAACTGTTACCAAAGAAACGAAAGAAACTTCACACCGGCATTCCATCCAGACAAATAATGTGTTATAATCACCTTAATAGGAGGTAACACACATGTACCAGTTTACTGAAGATTGCCTGATTGGAATTTCACAGATTGACAAAGAACACAGACAGCTTTTTGCCCTAATCAACGAAGCGGCATCCCTGCGCGAAGACGAAAGCACTCCTGAGACGGTTCGTGTCATCCTTTCTCATCTTACAGAATATGCAGCCCTGCACTTTGCTCACGAAGAGGCCTATATGCAGCAGATCAACGATCCGGAGCTGCCCATGCAGAAAAAAGAACACCATGCCTTTGTGACACATGTCGAGGCTCTGACCAGCCAGCCCCTGACGGATGAAAATGCTTCTTCTGTGCTGAAAGAAATTCTCACATTTCTTGTACGCTGGCTCTATCGCCATATATTAAGCAGTGATATGATGATCGGGAAAATGCTTCCGGAAGATCCCTTTGCCTTTTCACCAAAATACCACACCGGCATCGAACTTGTTGACAAAGAGCACAGCCGTCTTTTTGAAATCATAGGAGAAACCAACGATTTGATCCACAACGATCTGCTCCATGATAAATTTGACGAAATCATTCATCTCATTGACGAGCTCCGCGACTATACCAAATTTCACTTTGCTGACGAAGAAGCACTGATGGAAGAAATTCATTATCC
>JAQXYZ010000091.1 GCA_029226935.1 Bacillota bacterium
GGAAGTGATTTTTGATGGGATAACGGCCTGGACCGTGAATCATCCGGAGATTATTCCGGATATCGTAAACAAAATTGTACATTTGCTGTTTTTTATTTTTGTGGATCTGACAATTATTGTAACGGCATTTTATATGTATGATCAGACAGTGGGATTTAGCAAAGTTAAGAAAAGCAGAGACCTGCTTCTTGGCATCCCGGGAATAATCTGTTTTCTTGTGATTGTCGGAGGAATTAACCGGACAAACTTTATCCATGGAAGCTATACCAATTACTCCATGGGCCTGTCTGTGTATGCCTGTTATGTATCGGTGGCAGTTTACTATGGATTTATTCTGCTTCTCCTCGTTGTAAGACACCGTTATCTGCCCAGAGAAAAGAAAGTAGGTATTTTTTCTTTTATTGGGATAACGGGTGTGTGTCTTGTGCTGCAGCTCCTGTCTCCGGAGATCCTGATAACTTCACTTCTTGCGACGATTCTTTTATTGGGGATTTATATGTATTTTGAGAATCCGGTGATCCGGAAAATGACCACATATAATTCCAAAATGGTGGAGGGGTTTGCGTCATTGATTGAAAGCAGGGACAACAACACAGGTGGGCATGTTAAGAGAACGCAGGCCTATGTGAATCTGATGCTGCACAGGATGCGGCATGACAGCCGGTACAGCAGTGTAATCAATAAAGATTATCTCGTGGATGTCCGTAATGCGGCACCTCTTCACGATATCGGTAAGATTGCTACGCCTGACGAAATTCTGCAGAAACCGGGGAAACTGACAGATGAAGAATATGCTGTCATGAAACAGCATGCAGCATGTGGAGGAGATCTGATACAAAACACGTTTAAGGATCTGGATGATCCCGAGTTTATGCAGATTGCCTACGAAGTGGTCAGACATCATCATGAGAAGTATAACGGAAAAGGATATCCGGATGGTCTTGCAGGCGAAGATATCCCCCTTCATGCAAGGGTCATGGCGATTGCGGATGTGTTTGATGCAGTATCCCAGAAACGCTGCTACAGAGATGCCATGCCGGTAGACGAATGCTTTGAAATCATCGAAAAGGGAGCGGGGGAGGATTTTGATCCGGCCCTTGTACAGATTTTTATGGATGCAAGGGAAGAAGTGGAGACATTGATGGCAAAGAACAAATAAACGGAAGGAGCTGTACCGGAAATATCACACAGCTATGGAGGTATGAACATGGAGTTAATAAAAGCATTAAAATGGGTGCTGCTTTCTGAATTACGAAATAGGTATCGTGGTGGTATCTATGGCTACACGCAACGAACTCTTGCATTTAATTCAAATAAGATAGAGGGAAGTACTCTGACTGAGGAGCAGACAACAGCATTGTTTGAAGAGGGCTATCTGCCAGCGTCTGGAGGTGTATACCGTTCAAAAGATGTAGAGGAAACGACGGGTCACTTCCTTATGTTTAATAAGATGCTTGAAACGCTTGATCAGGAGCTTTCTGAAGACCTAATTAAAAGCTTTCATTATGAGCTGAAGGCAGGTGTTTTTGAAGATCGTGCAAACGGTTATGCAATTGGCGATTATAAGAAAAGACCAAACACAGTTGGCGGTATTCGCACAGCATTACCGGAGAAAGTCTCAGATGAAATGCAAGGGTTACTCACATGGTATAATCAGAGCGAATCATGGGATTTAAAAGCGCTTGCTGTATTTCATTCAAAATATGAAACCATACATCCTTTCCAAGACGGAAATGGCAGGACAGGACGTTTAATACTGTTTCGTGAGTGTTTAAGGCATAATTGCACACCATTTATTATACATGACAATAACAGATCGAGATACATTGAAGCACTAAAGCAAGCACATGATAATCAGAATTATTTCCTTCTTGCAAATTTGTTCAAAGAAGAGCAGGAAGATTACGAGGAGGAATTAAAGTATTTTGATGTGGAGGGGGCTTATGAAGATTACTTACATGCAAATCCAGCAATGATGACACCTTAGCATATCATAGCAGTATTGGCGTACATTTCTGCGCAACTTGAAACAGGTAAAGAGAAAGAACGAACTGTAGTAGGGGCTGTTCTTTCTCTTTTTATTTAGTTACAAAAAGACTATAGGGAGAAGAAAGTCTATTTTTCTTGACAACAGTTCTATACTGTTATATACTGTTTACCGAAAAGGAGGAACGAGGAAAAGTGAAAATCATTATCAACAATTCTCTCATGGTTCCCATCTACGAGCAGATTGCAGATCAGATCAAGGCTCAGATCAGGAAAGGGGAGCTGAAGGAAAACGACAATCTGCCATCGGTTCGTGTCCTTTCCAGGGAACT
>JAQXYZ010000092.1 GCA_029226935.1 Bacillota bacterium
CTTACATCATCAAATTCTTCATTCATTTCTTCTGAAGGTGCAGGTGTCACAAGGCTGACAATAACAATTGCAAGAAGACTCACTACAAAACCAACTGCCAGCGAATAAAGCCCTGTTGCGCTTCCAAGGGTGCTACCTCCCACAAACGGTATGTAATCCCAGATGATTACTGTCAGTGCTCCTGACACAATACCTGCAACCGCTCCCTGGAAGTTAGTACGCTTCCAGTAAAGAGAAAGAAGAACGGTAGGCCCAAATGCGGCGCCTAAACCTGCCCACGCGTTGGAAACCAGTCCCATAATGGAGCTGTTGGGATCCAGGGCAATCAAATAAGCAAGGATAGCAATCACAACTACTGTAATCTTACTGATTTTGAATACTGTCTCGTCCTTTGCATCCTTTTTAACAATTCCCTTCACAATGTCCTCTGCAACACTGGATGCGCTTACAAGGAGCTGTGAATCTGCAGTGGACATGATTGCTGCAAGAATACCGCACAGGAAAATACCTGCAATAATCGGAGCTTTAATATCCCCTGTAAAAAGTTTAATAATCATATTGATAAATACCTTTTCTTCCTCACCGCCTGTAAGGACATCAGGGAACAGATAAGCGCGTCCCACAATACCAATTACACATGCAAGCACGAGGGAAAGGAAAACCCAGGTAATTGCAACTCCCTTGGACTTATTCAATTCCTTTTCATTCTTGACTGCCATAAAGCGAACCAGAATATGCGGCATACCGCAATAACCAAGTCCCCATGCAAGACCGGAAATAATGTCTACTGCCCTGTAGGGCTCGCCACCATTGGAAAATAAGCTTAAGAAGGCTGCCGAACCACCTGCAACACCGCTTGCATCAATGGCATCCACAACGTTAGCCGGTCCCACCAGACCAAGTGCTACAATCGGAACAACTAAAAGCGCAATCAGCATCAATGTTCCCTGAATAAAATCGGTGGTACATACTGCAAGGAAACCACCCAAGAATGTGTAAGCAAGAATTACGATTGCCCCTATGGTAAGAGCAATTCTGTAATCTACATTGAATACGGAATTAAAAAGCTTACCTCCTGCTGCCAGTGCAGATGCGGTATACACCAGGAAAAACACTACAATGGTAACAGATGAAATAAAAAGCAGCACTCTCTTTTTGTCATGAAATCTATTCTCGAAATATGTAGGGAGTGTCAGTGCATTATTTGCACGAATGGTATATCTCCTAAGCCTCCCTGAAATAAAAATCCAGTTTAAAACAGTTCCGATAAACAAACCGATTGCAATCCAGGCCTGTCCGGTTCCCAATGCATAGATAGAACCCGGCAGCCCCATCAAGAGCCATCCGCTCATATCTGAAGCCTGTGCAGACAATGCCGCTACCCAGCCGCCTAACTTTCTTCCACCCAGGAAATAATCCTCTGTACTGTTATTCTTTCTTGAATATACTGCTCCAACTACGATCATTGCGAGTAAATACAGTCCAAATGCCACAATGATCCAACCCATAGAATCACTCATTTTTTCTCCTCCCGCTCTGCTCTTTAAGAGCATTGCACGTTTTCTATATACTATATATGAATTTACCCTTGTCAGTCAACCTAAATTTTATCCTGTTACTGCGTTAAAGCATTCTGCAAACTAATTGACACTGTCCACGCACGCAACGTATAATACCTATAACCTAAGAAAAATTACTAATGGAGGAAAACCTATGCCAAAAGTCACGCCCTTTCAAAGCATCCGCCCGGTACCGGAACTGGCAAGCCGTATAGCCGCCTTGCCCTATGATGTTTACAACCGTAAGGAAGCACTTGCCGAAGTAAAGAGAGAACCCTTGTCCTTTTTAAAAATAGACCGTGCAGAGACACAGTTTCCTGATGACGTAGACACTTACGACCCGAAAGTATATGCCAAAGCCAAAGAGATTCTAGATACTATGATCGCTGACGGAACCTTTATTATAGAAGATGCTCCCTGCTATTATATCTATGAGCTTACCATGGATGGCCGCTCCCAGACCGGCATCGTTGCATGCTCCAGCGTGGACGATTACCAGAACCAGCTGATCAAAAAGCACGAAAACACCAGAGAAGACAAGGAACTTGACCGCATTCGCCATGTAGACATCACCGACGCCCATACCGGTCCCATTTTTCTGGTCTACCGCTCCGTACAGGAAATCAATGAAATCGTGGAAAAGGTTAAGAAAACGGAACCTGCCTATGACTTTGTTTCCCCCGATCAGATTTCCCACAGGGCATGGTGCATTTCAGACGCTCAGCTCATTAACCGCCTACAGTCACTGTTTGAACAGATCCCCTGTACCTACATAGCAGACGGACACCACCGATGTGCATCCGCTGTCAAGGTTGGTCTGAAAAGAAGAGAAGAAAATCCCGGTTATACAGGCAATGAGGAATTCAACCGTTTTCTCTCTGTGCTGTTTCCTGATGACCAGCTTTACATTATGCCTTATAACAGAGTGGTTAAGGATTTAAACGGCTTATCCAAAGAATCTTTCCTGAAAGCTATTGAGGATGCCGGATTTACTATTGAACCGAAAGATAATGAACAGGTATCACCTTCTGTCAAAGGAACCTTTGGTATGTATTTAGACCACCAATGGTATCTGCTTACCGCAAAGGATCATTTACTCTCCTCTGATCCTGTTAAAGGACTGGATGTTTCCATTCTACAGGATTATCTACTGGCTCCCGTTCTGAATATTCAGGACCCCAGAACCGATAAACGCATCGACTTTGTAGGTGGCATCCGCGGTCTTGATGAACTTGAGAAGCGTGCGAACTCCGATATGACAGTGGCATTTTCCATGTATGCCACTTCCATTTCAGAACTGCTCTCTGTTGCTGATGCAGGGCTTTTAATGCCCCCTAAGTCCACCTGGTTTGAGCCAAAGCTGCGAAGCGGGCTGTTTATCCATAAACTTTCATAGAAATTCTTTAACCAAAAAGGAGGGTATCTGCCCTCCTTTTACGCTTTAAATAATGTGCCCACTTCTTTTCCTTCTAATATCCTGCTGATATTTACCAAATCATCTCCATTGGCAATTATCATATCAACCCCTGCGTGATTTGCAATCTCTGCCGCCGCAATCTTAGTGGTCATCCCTCCGGTGCCAAATGTGGTTTCCGGTCCCTTTGCCATAGAAAACAGCTTTTCATCAATCTTTTCCACGCAGCTGATGAACTCCGCCTTTTCATTGTTTCTGGGATCATCCGTATAAAGCCCATCAATGTCCGAAAGTAAAATCAGCGTATCTGCCTGCACCAATTCTGCAACCATGGCAGAGAGAGTATCATTATCTCCGAAATTCTCGTCCTGAATCTGATCTGTAGAAACCGGGTCATTTTCATTTACAATGGGAATGACCCCCATACTCAAAAGTTCACGGAAGGTATTCTCCGCATTCCGTCTGCTGATCTCATTTGTCATAATTCTCTTGGTAATCAGAATTTGCGCGATGGTCTGATTATACTCAGAGAAAAGCTTCTGATAAATCATCATCAGGCGTGCCTGTCCCACTGCAGCACATGCTTGCTTTTCCGATAAGCTGCGGGGCTTTTCTTTAATTCCAAGAGCTTTTCGCCCTGCACCGATTGCACCGGAGGAAACCACCACAACCTCCTTATTCTGATTTCTGATATCCGTCAGAACCCTTGCCAGCTTTTCCATCTTAATCAGATTCAAGTGCCCGGTATCCACATGAGTAATCGTAGATGTACCAATCTTTACCACAATTCTCTTTTTATCTTTTAAAAATTCTCTGTTCATTTATAATCCCCTCACAATGTTTCCATGTCTGCCGATAGTATATCATGAATGCTTAAAATTGCAATGGAAAATTCATATGCTCAAGAAACAATTCCTGAAATCCGCTTTCCTCTGCCAGCTCCACATGAATAATCTGCTCTTTTTCCTGTTCAATCCATTCCTGCATCCTAAAAGAAAGCAGGGCCATTGCTGCACCTGCGCCGGCGAGATTTCCTGCCTGCACGATCTTCTCCCTGTCCATTTCCGGCAAAAGCCCAATGCTTACTGCACTCTCTACGCTGATATAGCATCCAAACGCACCCGCCAGATAGAGAGTATCCAACTGCTCCATCTCACAGCCTGCCTTTGTAAGCAATGTTTCCATTCCGGCGCGGATTGCACCAATGGACATCTGAAGCTGCCGCACATCACCGGCTGTCAGATAAACGGGATTGCCTCTATCAGTCAGAAGAAATCGTCGTTCCCCTGCCTCCTCTTCAATCCGCTTACAAATCCGTTCCGGTGTTCCTGCCTTTCTTGCCTCCAAAGCACTTCTCATATATCCGGTGTGTTCCAGAACTCCCGCTTCATAAAGTACTGACAGACCATCCACCAGCCCTGAGCCACAGATTCCCCGTGGCTTTCCCCCTCCTATGACTCTCACCACAATATCCTGTAAAGGAAACCTTCCGGCTAGGGAAACCATCTCAATTGCCCCTTCAGAAGCTCTCATCCCCTGACTGACCGCTCCCCCTTCAAGGGCAGGTCCTGCTGCCGTGGAACAGGCATACTTTTTCCCCACATATTGCAAAAGAATTTCTCCGTTAGTTCCAATATCCACCGAAAGGACATTTTGCTTTCGGCATCCTAAGTTTACATAACTATGCACCATCAGAGCGTCCGCTCCCACATACCCTCCGATTGGCGGTAGCACAATTATTTCTGCATTTTGCAAAAATGAAAAACCCAACTCTCTGCCTCTTAATCGAATAATTTTATGATAATCCGGTGTAAAAGGGGCTCGGAACAATCCTTCCGGTAATATTCCGAGCAGGATTTCACACATTGCCGTATTCCCTGCAACAGTTACCTTCCTGATGTATTTTTTAACCTCATCCGCTGTTTCCATCATGGCCGCCGCCATTTGATCCAGCCTTTCAACGACCAGCCTCTGCATTTCCTTAAGCTGCTCCCTGTGAAGTACTGCCGTCTGGATTCTGCTGACCACATCCGCTCCAAATACCGCCTGTGGATTAGCTGCGCTCTCCGCATTCAGGAGTGCTCCGTTTTCCAAATTCCACAGCATTCCTGCCATGGTAGTGGTTCCCACATCAAAGGAAATGCCGAGCCCTTCTTCCGGCTCCTGCACAAATGCCTCCGGGAAAGAAATCCTGCTATGCTTATTCGTATTCAGTTTCCGGTAGATGCCGCAGCCCTCGCACTGACTGCGTCTGCATCCCGGACATCGGTTCATCAAATTCATATACAGTTCCTGCCTTTCCATATCCTGCCCTGCATTTGTCCTGTTACAAACCACTTGCATTTTCGGGAACATTTCTCTATTATCAAAGGAGTAGATTATACCATGGAAGGAAAATATTATGTGGATTGCAAATAGCTGGAAAGATTATGAAGTCATAGATACCTCCTGCGGAGAAAAACTGGAACGGTGGGGAAACTATATCCTGCTGCGCCCCGATCCACAGGTCATCTGGAACACACCAAAAAAAGCAAAAGAATGGAAGCAGCTGAACGGACATTACCACCGCAGCGCTAAAGGCGGGGGCGAATGGGAATTTTTTCATCTTCCAAACGAGTGGAGCATCCATTACCGCGACCTCACCTTTCATTTAAAGCCCTTCAGCTTTAAGCATACCGGGCTTTTCCCCGAACAGGCAGTAAACTGGGACTGGTTCTCTGAAATCATCCGAAATGCTGACCGTCCTCTGAAGGTTCTTAATTTGTTTGCCTATACAGGCGGTGCTACCCTTGCCGCTGCCAAAGCCGGAGCAAGCGTTACACATGTAGATGCCTCCAAAGGTATGGTTACCTGGGCGAAGGAAAACGCTGTAGCTTCCGGACTTGCCGATGCGCCAATCCGCTGGCTGGTAGATGACTGTGTTAAATTTGTTGAACGTGAAATTCGCCGCGGCAACACCTACGATGGGATTATCATGGATCCCCCTTCCTACGGAAGAGGTCCCAAGGGCGAGATATGGAAGATTGAAGAGAGCATTTATCCTTTCCTTGAGCTAATCGCCCAGCTGCTTAGCAAGGATGCCCGTTTCTTTTTGATTAACTCCTATACTACCGGCCTACAGCCCGCCGTCCTTACCTACATGCTTAATACCACCGTTGTCCAAAAACTTGGCGGTCAGGTAGAAGCCTCTGAAATCGGTCTTCCTGTATCTGCCAGCCATTTGATTCTGCCCTGCGGCGCCTCCGGTCGCTGGACACCTTAACCATAATGTGCGTCTCTTACCTTATATGGCGCGCCAATTCAATATACTCCGCATCATCTGTTCCATCCAGTCACCATATCCCGGAATGCGCCCTGCCAATATATTATTTTCGTGGTAAACATAGGGCGCCCTGTTCGGGAAATAATGATACATTCCGTATCCGTAAATCAACAGCATCGCTGTTATCAACAAAGCAACTCCGACACCGAATCCCCTGATTTTGCTCCCCCTGATATAACGGAAGTATGCACAATACAACCCAAACAGAATAATCAGAAAAATAGAAGGATTGATATGGGCTGCCTTTTCAAGCTGTCCCTGTATGAGAAAAATGGTTGCCCGTGTAAGTCCACACCCCGCACAGGGAATTCCTGTGGTCACAAGCAGCGGGCAAAAAGCATCAAAGACGCTATTCACAATTCCGTAGTAAATCAGAAAGGCTACACCTGTCCATCCTGCTCCCTTCATATCCTTCCATATTCTGTTTGCAATTTCTTTGATTTTCCCCATATCTACAGCTTTTTCAGCAGACGTTCCACGTCCTCAATTTTCCCGATTACCATCAAATGCTCCTCGGCATCAAACTGATGATCTGCCATCGGAAGAAGCTTAGTATTCTCTCCTGTCTTAATTCCAAGAATGCTGATCTTATACTTTGCACGGAAATTCACTTCTTTGATGGTCTTTCCAACCCATTCGGCGGCTACCGGAATCTCAAAGATAGAATACTCATCATTCAATTCAATATAATCAAATACATGATTTGCACTGTATCTGACTGCAACCTTTTCTGCAATATCCCGATCCGGATAGATAACCTCATCCGCTCCGTTCCTCAAGAGGAATTTTGCCTGAATGTCTCTGGTTGCCTTACTGACAACATACTTTGCCCCATTTTCCTTTAAAAGAGAGGTAATCTCCAGACTGCTCTGGAAGTTCGTTCCGATACATACAAAGCATATGTCAAAATTGTTGACCCCAATGCTCTTTAACACCTCAAGCTTCGTGCAATCACCGATCTGTGCATTAGTGACGAAAGGCATCATTGTCTCCACATTCTCCTCATTGATGTCGATTACCATAACCTCATTCTTCAGCTCCACCATCTTTTTGCAAAGATGCTGACCGAATCTTCCAAGTCCGATAATTAAAATTGATTTCATATAAATAACCTTACCTTTCCGAAACGTTTTCGTCCCTTATCCAATCATAATCTTTTCCACAGGCAGCTGGACAGGCGCTGCCTTTTTGCGTTCTGTAAAGGAAAGCGCAAATGACATACTTCCAATTCTACCGCAATACATGAGCAAAATAATCAAAATGCGCGATGCTGTCGTTAAATCTCTGGTAATCCCTGTGCTCATTCCTACCGTTCCGATTGCAGAAAATACTTCAAACATAATATCCTCCACTGAAAGGTAAGGCTGCATAAAGCAGATAATAATTACCGAAGTGACCGCCATCATCAGACTGATTACCACCACGTTGCTTGCTTTGCGTATCACATCGTCATCAAGACGTCTATGAAAAATATTGACCCCCTTGCTTTCCCTCAAATTTGACCAGACATAAGTTACCAGTACCATAGCAGTAACTGTCTTAATACCACCTGCCGTCGATCCGGGGCTTCCCCCGATAAACATCAGCACAATGGTCAGCAGCTTAGATGCACTGGTCAGCCCCCCTGTATCTATGGTATTAAAACCCGCCGTTCTCGCTGTGACAGAACTGAAAGCAGCTGCAAGCAACTGATCCTTTCCGTTCATCCCGCCAAGCAGATTTTCCTTTTCAAAAAGCCAGAATAGAATGGTGCCTCCAACCAGCAAAAATGCCGTTGTAAAAAGTGTAATCTTAGTATGAAGCATATATTTCTTCCAATGCAGACCGTTCTTTTGAATATCACTCCACACAAAGAAACCAATGCCTCCCAAAATAATTAATGCCATGATTACTGCATTAATCAATATATCACCATGAAATTCCACCAAAGAAGAATACTTCCCCGAATAGGTTCCCATCAGATCAAACCCGCCATTACAAAAAGCAGATATGGAATGAAAAATCCCATAAAAAACCCCTTTTGATAAACCAAAAACCGGGATAAACCTGAAGGCAAGCAGAACGGCTCCCACACCTTCAAACAACAAGGTTCCCTGAAAGGTTGTCTTTAACAGACGCAGCACACCACCCATCTGCATATAGTTCATGCTCTCCTGCAAAAGTCCTCTGACCCGCAGGGTAATCCTCTTTTTCAAAAGCATCGCCAGAAGCACACCCATGGTCATAAAGCCAAGACCGCCAATCTGGATCATCAGCAAAATGATGACCTGTCCCAACAAAGTCCAGTGAGTCGCCGTATCAACCACTACCAGTCCGGTCACACAGGTGGCACTGGTGGCAGTAAATAATGCCGTAAGAAAATCCGTTCTGAAACCCTCTGCAGTCATTCCCGGAAGCAATAATAGCAGCGTCCCTAAAATGATAACCGCTAAATAGCCCATGGCAATGATACGCACATAGGTAAGGCTATTCTTTAAAAAACCAAACATTTTCATTGATCAATCCAGTCCTCTGTCTCTATCCAAAAACTTACCTATACATTCTATACCAAAGCGCTCCTAAAATCCACAACAAAAATTGATAGGAAAATTTCTCCTGATAGTGTATAATAAAACGAAAGGCATTTTGCCACACAAAAGTTATTAAAAGGAGTATCAACTATGTCTAAAATTATTTTAACCGGTGACAGACCTACTGGACGTCTCCATGTTGGTCACTATGTAGGTTCCTTAAAACGCAGGGTCGAACTTCAGAATTCCGGTATGTACGATAAAATTTTCATTATGATTGCCGATGCACAGGCACTGACCGACAATGCGGAACAGCCCGAAAAAGTGCGTCAGAATATCGTGGAGGTTGCCCTTGACTATCTGTCCTGCGGTCTTGACCCCACTCAGTCTACACTGCTGATTCAATCACAGATACCGGAGCTTTGTGAACTTTCCTTCTACTACATGAATCTGGTAACGGTTTCCAGACTGCAGAGAAACCCTACCGTCAAATCTGAAATCCAGATGCGTAATTTTGAAGCCAGCATTCCGGTAGGCTTCTTTACCTATCCCATCAGTCAGGCTGCAGACATTACCGCATTCAAGGCGACTACCGTTCCTGTAGGCGAAGATCAGCTTCCCATGTTAGAGCAGACCAAGGAAATTGTCCGCAAATTCAACTCTGTATATGGAGATACACTGGTTGAGCCGGACATTCTGCTTCCTGACAACAAAGCATGTTTACGTCTCCCCGGAATTGACGGCAAGGCGAAAATGAGCAAATCCTTAAACAACTGCATTTATCTGTCCGATACCGAGGAGGATGTGCGCAAAAAGGTTATGTCAATGTTTACCGACCCCAACCACTTACAGGTCTCCGATCCCGGAAATGTTGAGGGCAATCCTGTGTTCATTTATCTGGATGCTTTCTGCAAGGATGAGATGTTTGCAGAATACCTTCCTGAATACGCAAACTTAGATGAGCTCAAGGCACACTACACCAGAGGCGGACTGGGAGATGTTAAGGTAAAGAAATTCTTAAATAATGTGCTTCAGGAAGAACTTTCACCGATCCGTGCAAGAAGAAAAGAATGGGAAAAAGACATTCCTGCTGTTTACGAGATTCTCCACAAAGGCAGTCTCGAGGCAAGAGAAGCAGCAGCACAGACTCTTGATGATGTAAAGAAAGCCATGAAGATTAACTACTTTGACGATCATGCACTGATCGCTGAACAGGCAGAGAAATATGCACAGAATTAACAAACGTGATGCTTCGTAATGTCTCGGGGCACGATAATCAGGAGGTGTTTTCCGTGAGAAAAACAGCATATAAAGTTTGGCTGTTAATTGTGGTCTTATCTGTTCCTACAATTATTGCAGCCGCTTTGATAACCAAAGACAACAGAACCTTTCGTTTCCCGGAAAACGAACAGGCTTTTACTTCCTCGTGGTACCTGATGACCGATGACGACAAAGAAGTGATTACCTTTCCCTATTATGCCAATAAAGACGGCATAATTAAAATCACTGCCAAATTACCTTCTGTCAACGACGACACAATCCTGCAAGTTAAATGCAAATTTGAGACAATGACAGCCTCTGTAAATGGTGAAATAATTTACTTTGCACAACCTGCAACTTTGGGAAATATAGAAACAGTCATGGGCAATCAAAAGGCACTGATTCCTCTTACTTCTAAACACAGCAATCAGGAAATTGTGCTGGAAATAGAACCCAGAAGCTCCCTCTATAGCTTCTCCGTCCAGAACATAACTTTAACTACTATGGCAGGGCATACAATCTCTGTTTTAAAGAGCAACATATTGAATTTTATTATCGGCATCATTTTGCTGGTGCTGGGACTTGCTTCGTTTTGTGTATGGGGCGGTTTCAAATTAACCAAAAAATTAAGTGACAACCCGGTGATTAATAATTTCTTAAGCATATCTTTACTTGCTTTTGCACTGGGCATCTGGTTAATTACATATATGCACATATACGGAATTATAACCGGAAAGATGGCTGTATCCGGTATACTGAATTATGTAGCATTCATGTTTGTTCCGTTTGCCATCGCAGATTTGCTAAAAAATTTTTACAGGGAAAGAAAACCTTATTTCAATATCCTCTATATCGCTACCGGAACCGTTTTTGTATGCCAAATAGCCTTATTTTTGTGGGGCATCTTTGATTTGTCTGATTCGCTTGTTGCTTCCCATATTATGTGCGGCATTATAATTGTTGCCACTGTTTTCGCTTTGGCTGACGACGGACGTTCAGGAAAGCTAAAGCCCAAGATGAGCGTAGTTTCTTCGATTATATTAATATCCATGCTCTCCATAGTTGCCATCGTAATGTATATTATGGATAAGCCATGGATGCTATATGTTTGTTTTGCAATATGTATTCTTATCGGGACATTATTTACAGACAGTATCATACTGTTATATCAACTGATGAGAGAAAATGTCAAGATAGAAGAACTTCGTTATCATGCCTTTACAGATGCACTTACCGGACTTGCAAACCGCTATTCTTATGAAAACAGGATTGAGAAAGCAAAAAGCTCTGATTTACCGGAGAACTTTACTGTCATTGTAATGGATGTCAACAGTCTGAAACATACCAACGATGTATTGGGACATGCTGCCGGAGATGAGATGATTAAAGGTGCCGCAGACTGTATAAGACTATCATTTGAAAACATTGGAACCTGCTATCGTACAGGAGGAGATGAATTCAATATATTCCTGGAAGCAGATTGCAATACTTTACATGAGAGTCTTACACAATTCGAGCAGCATGTAAAAGAATGGAAAGGCACTCTGATTGACAGTTTCAGTGTTTCATACGGCTGGGCCTCTGCAAGTGAATACAAAGGCTGTACAATTGATGAATTAATCACCATTGCTGATAAGGAAATGTATAAAAACAAACGGAATTTTTACGATACCGTTTAAAAGGAGCGTTTGCTTATTTTCTAGTGTGACACTAAAAACATTACCGCAAATAATGCAGCAATTACCCATCCAAAAGGCTTAATCTCTTTAACTTTTCCAAGCAGTAAATGAATCAGGATATATGAAATCAAACCAAATGCAATGCCATAGCTGATGTTATAGGTAAAGGGCATAAATACAATTGTAAAAAATGCCGGAACAGATACTGAAATATCCTGCCAGTCTAATTCTGCCACCCCACCCATCATCAGTGCACCGACATAAATTAATGCTGCTGCCGTAACACTGCCTGGAATCAAGACTGCAATGGGACTTAAAAACATAGCAAGGAAAAACATTATTCCCGTTACCACCGATGCAAGTCCCGTTCTTCCTCCCTCCGCTACACCGGAAGAAGACTCCACATAACTGGATACCGTTGAAGTACCACAGATTGCTCCCGCACAGGTTGCAATTGCATCGGAAAGCATTGCCTTCTCGAAGTTTGGCACCTCTCCGTTCTCATCCAAAATCTTTCCTCTCGCACAAGCTCCATACAACGTCCCCAACGTATCAAACATATCGGTCAGGCACATTGCTAGTGCAGAAGTAATCACAATTAAAATCAGATCCGTTATTGTATGATTTGCCAGATAACCCGAAAAATCAAACCCTTCCGTAAAAACCTTTCCGAATGCTTCTGCTCCCCATGCGGCAAACGCGGTAAAGGGATTAAAATTCAGGCGTTCCAAAAAGCCATCATAAAACCCCGGCACTGTAAAACCAAGCAGATAATACAAAACAGAGCCTCCTACAATTCCCCACAGAACAGATCCCCTTACTTTGCGGTAAGACAATACCACAATCATGATCAGCGCTGTCAGCGTCACAAGACGCGGCATGATTTCTGACCATCCCACTTTTCCACCCAGAATATTGAAGGAAGCCAGACTGACGCAGGTATCGCTGTTCGCCACTACCAGGTCTGCATTCTGCACCCCCAAAAAAGCAATAAACAGACCAATTCCGGCCGGAATCGCCGCCCTGACACATTTAGGAATTGCCTCAAACAACATCGTGCGGACTCCTGTGACTGTCAGAATAATAAAAACAATACCATCAAGCAACACCAATACCAGAGCATTGGCGTAGGATAACCCAAACGTAAAGCACACTGTATAGACAAAAAAGGCATTGACACCCATACCGGAGGCAAGTCCAATCGGAAGATTCGCCATAAATGCCATCAAAAGAGTTCCCACCACGGCAGAAATAGCTGTTGCAATATAAATTGCCTGATAAGAAACCACACCCAATTCAGCAAACATACTGGAATTAACCATCAAAATGTATGCCATTGCCATAAAAGTCGTAATGCCCGCCATGATTTCAGTCCGTACCGTAGAACCATTTTCTTTTACCTTAAAATATTTCTCTAACATAAAATCATCTCCTTTAATCGGATCTTTCTATGGGTTCTATGTCCCTTGTTGTTATTTTTAATTATATAAAATTCTTCATGTGAATGCTACACATAGTTCCAAATAAAGTATATGCAAAATAACTGTTGCCAACCCGTCTTTCATCTGCTATGAAAAATGTATTTCGGACAATTACCAGTTAAATCATTTTTATTTTTTACTTTTTTGAAATCCTTTTTCAGGATCTATCCGGCATTCTGAAAACAAGCTATTTACTGCATTCATATACTCTACCCCGGTTTTTGCCTTGCGGATTTTCTTTATGTACCTCTCGCTGTCATCAAATAAAAACTGCATATAGTTCCACAGTTCTTTCATTTTAAATAGGGTATTTGTATCTCCCGACATTATTCTTTGGTAATCTGCAAAGATTCTGTCATGAAAGCCTTTCAGGCTATCTGAATCTATCACTTTTCCTGTCAGAATTTCTGACAATAGCCCCGGATTCGCAATTAAGCCCCGCCCCAGCATAATTTTTTGAACTTGTGGAAAAGTCTCTGTAAAACAGCAATAGTCCTTTATCGTAAACAAATCCCCATTATAACAGACCGATGCCGTACTCTTTTTTACCGCCATACGAAATGTTTCCATATTAGGGTGATTATCGTAAAAATCTGTTCTTACTCTTGGATGAATAATCAGCTCTGATAATGGATATTGGTTATAAATCTCCAGAATTTCTTCAAATTCCTCAGGTCTTTCCATCCCCACTCTGGTCTTAACAGAAACAGCAATATCTGCTTCCGAGAACACCTCTTCCAGAAAGGTGCTCAGCTTGTCCGTATCTGCCAACAGACCTGCACCTTTTCCCTTGGATACCACTGTCTGGTAGGGGCATCCTATATTCAGATTAACCTCCTGATACCCCATCTCCTTAAGCTGCCTGATATAGGAAACAGCCTCCGCCCCCTTACTGCCAAGCAGCTGGGGAACCACCACCATTCCCTGATTGTGTTGCTTTTTCAAATCCTCCAGTTCTCTGGACTTCATTAATCCATTCTTATTCATTGCAATAAAAGGGGAAAAGTACTTTTTAATCCCGCAGTCAAAGCTTTCATGAAATGCATTTCTGTACAAATATCCGGTAATTCCCTCAAGGGGTGCAAAATAAAAATCCATGTGTTTTCTCCTATATAAAACCAAAAGGCAGCCAAGGTATCTGTACAATAGCACTTAATGCATTTAACGTCAACCATGCTGCCTTCTTATGCTCCAATTCTTAATTCAGGTCATCCACAACAAAGGAAATACTTTGACTGGAAATAAGCTCCGTTCTTATTCTCCCCTGCTCCATCAGCTTTTTCACATTACTTCTGGACAGTTCAAGTACCTCCGCAATCTGCTTTTCCGGACGGATTTTCAGTTCATATGGATTATGTATGATAATTATTCCCGGGACACTTTCTTCAATATCCTCTTTAGGATCACACAATTTGACTATCCTGTAATCCATATTTTCGATGTCAATCTCTGCCTTGTTCTTCTTAAAAAAAGAAAAATTTCTACCGTACTCTTTGGCAAGCTCCTCATCATTACTCAAAAACCGCCGATACTCCTCCTTCGGCACTGCTGCCGCCTTCTGCCTTTCATAAACACTCAGGTTAAGCGTATGCTTACACCTCTCACACTGATAGATCAGCCAGATATCCAATTGATTTCCATTTGCATTAACACGAAAACGATTAGTATTTCTGTAATGCGCCTTCGTTCCACAGCCAGAGCAGTTTCGGATTACCGTGAAAGATTCTATCGGAACAATTCTATATTCTGTTTTCTTTAAATAGCTCATCTGCATCTCCTTACATTTTGCATTTCGATGCGCAAGCTATTACCTATTTGATTTTATTTGCAATAGCCGCGCTATGCAAAGTAAACGGGTGTTGTCATAAAAGCTGCCTCCTTACATGTTTTTTTAATTCTAACATTTTTGTTTGCTCATTTACTATCTCATCATTTTTTATAAAAAAGTATGAGATAACCTTCTTAAGCTTGGAAAGTTGAATATCCAAACTACAGCATTTTATCGTAAATAACCCATTCTTCATCCAGTTTTGCACCGATATGTTCATAGAAATTTCTGGAATCCTGATTCCATCCAAGACATTTCCATGTCATTTTCAGGCAATCATTTTCCCGGGCAATGTTCTCAAGTTCTGTGAAGAACTGATTTCCAATTCCATTTCCTCTGTATGCTTCCCTGACAAAAATATCCTCCAAAAAGAGTACCTTCTTTGCCGGAAAAGAAACCAGCTGGTAATAATATGCGGCAAAGCCCACAATTTTTCCATCCATTTCGGCTTTCAGCATATGCAGCAGATTGTCCTGAAACATCAGCTTCTCCATTTCCTCTCTGGAAGCTGAAAAATAATCCTCAAGCTTTTCGTAAGCTGCAAATTCCTGATATAATTTATAGATTTCTTCCATATCCTGTAACTTTACCATCCCAATAACCGGTAATATTCTATGATCTTTCATACAAATTTTATCCTCACTTTCAAATTCCCTGACCATTGTACCAATTCACATAAGCACAGGCAACACAAATCAACTCTTTCTACTTGCATTTTGTTTCGATTCACTTATACTAAAACTAACCCATTACATCAAAACAGGAGTATTTATGAAAGCATATCAGATCAAAGACGTTAAAAATTTTATGAGCAGACTTCTTTGCAGTGATTCATTTGACACTTTCCTTTTGGCAGAAGCTTCCATCACTACCTACAATCAGTTTCTTATCGATGGACATATGGTAAAGGAATTCTTCACCGGCGATGTCAATGACAGCGATGTGCTTCCTCCCTACGAATTCTCCGAATGGAAAAATATGCGTTCCCTTTGTTTTGATCTTATTAAAGGGAAACGCACTCCCGTTCAATTCAGGCTTGTATTGCATCTCAAACCGGAATTAATTGAAAAGATACTGACAGAAGGCGATGCTCAGGTTACCTGCAACGACATCAAATCCTTTGTTCTGAATATAAAATACGATGGCAGCATGCTTACCTGCATCACCGCCACCGCTTTTCATACCTTTATTCCCGACAAAACGCCAGACCTTCTTTGGGATCATTATGTGACAGATTTCCTTAACA
>JAQXYZ010000093.1 GCA_029226935.1 Bacillota bacterium
ACATCTGTTGCAGCCAAGAGCGGTTATGTAATCGGCTGGGGCAAGTACTGCAAAACCGCAATTCCTGCCACACTAATCGTAATTGTAATTTCCATGTTGATCATTTTTGTACGCTATTGTTAACTGTCAAAAACGACGCAAAGGAGGGGTTTCATGGGGAAGCAGACAATTATATCCATCAGCCGTGAATACGGCAGCGGCGGTCATGAAATCGGCCGTAAAATTGCCCAGGCACTGGGGATGAAATTCTACGACAGAAGCCTGCTGGACGAAATTGCCACAGAAAAGAATATGGATGTTTCGGTGCTTCAGAAATATGATGAGCAGCCTCGGAATGTGATTCTTTCACGCAGAGTGGGCAATCACACCAATTCTCCCGAGGAGATCATCGCACAATTTCAGTTTGATTTTATTAAAAAGAAAGCTGACGAAGGAGAGTCCTTCGTCATCGTCGGCCGCTGTGCGGAAACGGTACTGAAAGATTTTGAAGGATTAATTTCCATTTTTATCACTGGTGAGCGTCAGCACAAAATTAAGAGGGTCATGGAACATTTTGAAATCAGCGAAAAGGAAGCAATCCTCAAGATGGCACGACACGACCGGAAGCGAAAGCAATATCATAACCGGCACTCCGACGCCAAATGGGGTGATTCAAGACTGTACGATCTGTGCATCAACAGCAGTCCTCTGGGAATAGACGGAACGATCCGGGTTCTGGAAAATTATATAAACGAGCGCAAGTCTCAAACGTAAACAGCTTATCTGACGTCACAGCAGAGGGGTGTCGCCTTGCCGATTACAAACGGCAAGCGACACCCTCTGCTTTATTTCTGTAAAATGACATGATGGGCAAAAGGTATTCTCTCCCTCATGTAACATCGGAATTGACTACCGAATGGTAGCCTGATATAATAAAGAAAGCACAAAGGGGTACAAAGTTATGAATATGTCGTCTTCCAAGCAGAAAATTTTGGATGAAGCACTTAAATTGTTTTCGAAGAACGGATTTGAAGCAACCAGTATTGAACATATCACCGATGCTGTCGGTATTCGGAAAGCCTCTTTCTACAGCCACTTTCAATCAAAGCAGGAACTATTGGATACACTGACAGAAGAAATCAAAGAACGGTACGAGACCTATTCTGAAGAAACTCTAAAAACCTGGGCCTCAACCACACTGGATCGTACAGCAGCTCCCCAGGAAATAGCAGCAGCTGTATTTCAATCGGTTAAAAGACAGTTGGAATACCTGATTTCTGATCCTTTTTTCCGTATGGCAAGAGATTTTCTGACGATTGAACAGTTTCGTCATCCTGAACTAGCCTCAATCCAAAACAAATGCGAATACGTCGATGCACTGGATTACCTAAAAAAACTGACCGACCAGCTCACGGAGAATGGAATTCTGGCAAAGAATGACCCAGAGCTCATGGCCCATGAACTCTTTTCTCTGATTTACGTTGAATTTTACCACATCCAAAAAGATCCGGCATGTAAGGAGCATGCACTGCGAATCGTGGAAAAACATATCCATCACTTTTTTGCCATGTACTCCATATCATAAAGGGGGAATTTACAAATGAAAAATTGGAAACTAAGCCAGAAGCTGACATTGGGTATTACTCTGATCGTGATGGTCTGCATGACCCTGTTATACCTGACAGCAAACAAAACCTTAAAAGGGCTGATCCAGGAATCTGAGCATCATCAGATGGAAAGTACGCTTGCTGCACAGACAAGCCTGATTGAAGAATTCGTAACCCGGCAGGAAGAGCTGCTGACTGCCTACAGCCAAACGCCAGCAATCCGGGAACTCTTAAAAGATGTAAACAATCCCGAAAAAGCAAAATATGCCCAGGAATATACCGAGTCCTTCTACAAATCATTAGATAATTGGGAGGGGCTTTATGTGGGCGAGTGGAATACCCACATCATTGTCCATTCGAATCCGGGCGTAGTTGGTATTACCTTGAGAGAAGGGGATTCCCTGAAAGCATTACAGGATGCCATGACCTCGCGAAATGGATTATATAATGCCGGAATCATTGTGTCTCCTGCCTCCGGAAAACTGGTTCTGTCTATGTACTGTCCTGTTTTTGATACAGATGGGACCACCATTCTCGGTTACGTGGGAGGCGGCCCTTTCGCAGAAAATCTGGAGAACACCTTAACCAAACTCCGAAAGGAAGACGATACGACCGGTTACTATATGATCAACGCAGATACCGATATGTATATTTCTGCGGAAGACGAATCCTTAATCGCGACGGAAATTAAGGATGAAATGCTGCTCAACGTTATCCAGCAGATCAAGGGTGGAGAGACCGAAGGTGAAATAAAGTACAAAGGAAAACAGGGTAGGGAAGTTGCCCATTTCGAATATATTGATCAGCACGGATGGGCCGTTGTCTTATATGACACCGAAAAAAATATTTATCGTACGGCAAACAAAAATATGTCCACTTTGGGAAATATCTGTCTGGTCTTCGTAGTCGTAATCAGTATTCTGGCCTTTATCATGATCTTCTTCAGTGTGAAGCCATTACTTTACGTGGAGACCTCCATTATCCAGCTCAGTAACTTAAAGCTTCAAAAGAGCGAAAAGCTGACTCCGTGGATTGGGACTAAAAGCGAAGTCGGAAAGATTGCAACAGCTCTGGATTCTCTCTACAGCACAATGGGCGATATGGTACATACACTGTCTGAGTGCTCTTGTTCATTAAATGACACCGCTGCTGCAATGCAGGACTCCTCCAATGTTTTGATTTCCTGCATTTCCGACAATTCCAAAGCAACAACCTCTTTTGCAGAGCGTGCAGAAGAAATTGATGTTACCGTTGGTAACGTGGACCATGAAATGGTTAAAATTGCCAGGGTCGTTTCAGAGGTGGAGGAACGAATTGAACAGGGTAATGTCCACAGCAGTCAACTACTGGATAAAGTGGAACAAATGCAGGAACTGGCAAATACCACACTGGCAAATACAAGTGTGCAGATTACAGCAAATCAGGAAGCAATCAAAAAGGCCATTGGGCAGCTACAGTCATTGATGCGCATTGATGAGATGGCATCACAAATTCTGGATATTACCAGCCAGACGAATCTGCTGTCCTTAAATGCATCCATAGAAGCAGCAAGAGCCGGTGAAGCCGGGAAGGGCTTTGCAGTTGTTGCCGGAGAAATTGGCAATCTTGCTTCCAGTTCCTCTCAGACAGCAACACAGATTCAGGAGATCTGTAACGAAACCAAAAATAATATTTCCAATGTTCAGGCATGCTTTGATCAGATTATTTTGTTCTTACAAAATGATGTTCAAACACAGTTTTCAGAGTTTGCATACGCTACCAGGGACTATTATGATTCCATCAAGGAAATGCAGCAGATCATAACCGATATCGTAGCGGCTTCCGGAATATTTTCCGACACTGTCCAAAAGATACAGGCACAAATTCGTGAGGTATCCAATGTTCCGGATTCCCAGAATATAAAGAGCCAGGATATTCTGGATAAGGCTAGACAAACGGAAGAAACAGCCGAAGCTATGACCGCCATTGTAAGCAAAAATAAAGAAAATGCCAATGCAATCAGCGGGATTGTGGGACGCTTTTCGTAAACTATTCAACAGGAAGCAGCTTCCGCATTCCATGATTGCGCAGTTTTCCAATCTGTAGTACAATGAACCCTGTTATGGAAAAGAATTTAACTACAGGAAACGTATTTAAGACAATTGTATCATTTTCCCTGCCATTTCTGCTATCCTATTTTCTGCAGACTCTCTATGGAATGGCAGATATGTTTATCATCGGACAATTCAACGGAGTAGAAAGCACCACTGCCGTTTCCATCGGAAGCCAGGTCATGCACATGATTACGGTCATGATTGTTGGCCTAGCCATGGGAACCACCGTCATGATCGGACAGGCCATCGGTGCAGACAAAAAAGAGGACGTTACCGCTGCCATCAGCAATACGGTCGTCCTGTTTTTTGTGTTATCCATTCTGGGCACTCTGGTGATGCTTCTTCTGGTGCGCCCCATTACCGCAGTAATGTCCACTCCGGCGGAGGCAGTCAATGGAACAATCTCCTACCTGAGGATCTGTTTTATTGGCATTCCTTTTATCACAGCTTATAATGTGATCAGTTCCATCTTCCGCGGGCTAGGGGACTCTAAAAGTCCCATGTACTTTATCGCTATTGCCTGCATAGTCAATATTTTACTTGACTTTCTGCTGATCGGAGGACTTCATATGGGCGCTGCCGGGGCGGCTCTTGGAACCACTCTGTCCCAGACGGTCAGCGTACTTGTTTCTCTGGTTTTTATCTCCCGGAACAAAAGTGGATTCTCCCTGAACCGGAAGCATTTTCAATTGAACCGTAGAATCATGGGAACCATATTAAAAAATCGGATTCCCCGTTGCGATTCAGGATGGCTTTATCCAGATTGCCTTCCTGGTCATTACAGTAATTGCAAACCGGCGTGGGCTGAATGATGCAGCAGCAGTTGGAATCGTGGAAAAAATCATCAGCATTCTGTTTCTAGTGAATTCCACCATGCTGTCCACCGTTTCTGCCCTCTGCGCCCAGAATATCGGTGCCGGGAAGCATGACCGGGCAAAACAGACATTAAAATACGCCATCCTGGTTACCTGCGCCTTCGGTCTGCTCTCTGTCATCGTGATGCAGCTGGCACCGGATCCTTTCGTCGGCCTATTTACCAGAGATTCAGAAGTTATCCGCATGGGTGCCCAATACATGCACGGCTACGTATTTGACTGCATCCTCGCCGGAATTCATTTCTGCTTCAGTGGTTATTTCTGTGCCTATGGGAAGTCCTGGATCTCCTTTGTCCACAATGTGACCGCAATTTTGTTTGCTAGGATCCCACTGGCCTATCTGGCCTCCATTTATTTTCCGGATACTTTGCTTCCCATGGGACTGGCTACCAGCACAGGCTCTCTGGTGTCAGTCATCATCTGCCTGTGCTTCTATTTTTGGATGCAAAAAAACAGAATATGTGATCAGCCGCATTAACAACACGAGAAGCCTCAGGAAAAGGTATCCTCCTCTGAGATGTCATACCCGTAAGCAATCAGCTTTCGGACATAATTGGGATTTTGTAATCTCTGCTTCGACTCCTCCAGAAACTTTGCATTATTCCTTGCCTCAAAGCCCAGCTTGATGCGAAGATACAAAAATCCGCAAAGCAGGGTTGCCAAAGTTCCTACGAGCACACAGCCCAGCAGCTTTGAGGGATATGCTCTGCCATGCCTGATTTCCCAGAACAGCCATGCGCCACAAAGCAATGTAAAAAGCAGGAAACCGAAAAATCCCTTCAGATAAAAGGAGGAGTTGTTGCTTCTCGGATCAAACCCATCAATTGCCACCTCCCGCCAGCGCTTATCCAGATATTCCGTTTTACAGCTCCCACAAGTACGAATCGGACTTCCATACACCCATGTATTGCATTGTTCTCTTGTCTTTGCCCCGCACTTGGGGCAGGTTCCTTCAATGAAATTCATTTCCATATTGATTCTCCTCGTCTGTCTACATAGTATCATTTTCAGGCCACACTGTCATTATCAAAAACTGTATCTGTTCTTATCCTGCATAACGTGTTATTATGATATTAAAAAGTAACAACAAGTATTAAAGTAAGAAAAGAAGGTATTATTATGCACAACGAACTATTTTCCATCGGACCGGTCACCATTTACGGCTACGGCCTGATGATTGCCATAGGTATTTTCGCCGCCTATTTTTCCACAGAGTATCTTGCCAAAAAAAAGAAGCTGGATCCTGATCCGGTCTTTAACATTCTGATCGTAGGTGTTCTCTCCGGCCTCCTGGGAGCCAAACTGTTATATTACATCACGATTCTTAAGGACATCATTGCGAATCCAAAGCTCCTGTTACAATTCAGTGACGGCTTTGTGGTATACGGAGGAATTATTGCGGGAATTGCAGCTGCCGCCATCTACTGCCACATCAAGAAGCTGCCTTTCCTGAGATATCTGGACTGTGCAGCGCCTTCCATCGCACTTGCTCAGGCCTTCGGACGGATTGGTTGCTTCCTTGCGGGATGCTGCTATGGAGTGGAGATGGATTCTCCCATCTCTATCACCTTTACCCACTCCGAGTTTGCTCCCAACAACGTGCCGCTGTTTCCGTCACAACTGGTGTCCAGCGCCTTCGACTTTCTGAACTTTGTCCTGCTGGCATTTCTCCTGGGGCACAATAAAAAGCCCGGGAAAATAGGTGCTTTTTACCTTATCTTCTACAGCATCGGACGGTTCATCATCGAATTTTTCCGTGGGGACATGGGGCGGGGCTCTGTAGGTACATTATCTACCTCGCAGTTCATCTCTATTTTCGTGGCACTGGCAGGAATTTCCATGGTAATTGCATTAATCCGCCCAAAGCAGCATCGGACAGCACCGGAAGAAAATAAATAGCCAAAATAATTTTTGTAGTATTGACATAAAATATTATCATTTCCTTTTAAATTATGAAAAAGGGTGATTTCAATGTAGCATATCACAAAAGCAGACCTAAACTGTCTGTGGATCGTCTGGCAGGCACCACAAATTATTGCTTGGGATTTACATTCAACAACGGATATTATATGCCAAGTTCATGCCTACTAGAAGATATCAGGAAACTTGGGAATAATCCATCTCGAATTTTGGCTATATTGTCAAAGAAAAATGAATCAACAGAAATGGTTTATAACACGATTCGTTATGTTGCAAAAGGTGTCCCTTTAAATAAATTAGAATTGCCTGATAAATTAAAAATGATAATTGATTTGAAAGATTATAGAGAAAAATAAAACGGCTCTTAAATGGCAAGGGATAAACTAAAAGTGTTTATCCCTTGTCATTTATTTTAGATGTTTAAAAGGTCGCTATATACTTTCAGCGCTCCATCGGTCTCATGCGCAAGCACGCGCTTAGCCAGAACCTTGCCCAGCTGTACACCTTCCTGATCGAAGCTGTTTACATTCCATACAAATCCCTGGAACATCACCTTGTTCTCAAAGTGTGCAAGAAGTGCACCCAAAGTCTGTGGAGTTAACTGCTCTCCTACAATGATGCTGGAAGGACGTCCGCCCTCGAAATTCTTATTGCGATCCTCATCTGCCTTACCACAGGCAAAGGCAACGATCTGGGCAGCTACGTTAGCGCACAGCTTCTGCTGGCTGGTGCTGTCCTGAATGACCACATCTCTTCCCATCTGGTTGTTCTTAAAGCCCACGAACTGAAGCGGGATGATGTCGGTTCCCTGATGCAGTAACTGATAGAAAGAATGCTGTCCGTTGGTTCCGGGCTCTCCGAAGATTACCGGTCCGGTCGGATAATCAACCGGCTCTCCGAAACGGTTCACAGACTTACCGTTGGATTCCATGTCAAGCTGCTGTAAGTGTGCCGGGAAGCGGTTCAGCGCCTGAGAATACGGCAGAACAGCTGTCGTGCCATATCCAAGAACATTTCTCTCGTATACACCGATCAGGGCATCCAGCATTGCCGGATTCTCCAACAGGTTCTTATTCTTGGAAAGAGCATCCTCTGCTGCTGCGCCCTCAAGGAACTTCGCAAATACATCCGCACCGAAAGCCAGTGACAGTACAGCACCGCCCACTGCTGATGTAGAAGAGTAACGTCCTCCAATATAATCATCCATAAAGAAGGCAGCCAGATAATCATCACTCTTCGCAAGCGGAGAAGTCTCACTGGTGACTGCAATCATATGCTTTGCAGGATCTAAACCGGCATTCTTCAAGGCATCCTTTACAAAGGACTCATTGGTTAATGTCTCCAATGTGGTACCGGACTTGGAAACCAGAATAAACAGGGAATGTGCCACATCAATGGTATTTAACACTGCGGAAGCATCATCCGGATCTACGTTGCTGATAAACTTCGCTTCCATCTTGAAGGTATCATTAACCTTAGCCCAATTCTCCAGCGCAAGATACATGGCACGAGGACCAAGATCGCTTCCACCGATTCCGATCTGAACCACGGTGGTGAACTTCTCGCCTGCTTCATTGGCGATTGCTCCACTGTGTACCTTATCTGCAAAATCTGCGATGCGATCCTGCTGCTCTACATAGAAGGCACGCTTGTCCACGCCGTCTGCCTCTACAGGAGCTCCCAGCTGGCCTCTTGTCATATGGTGCAGTACCATACGCTTCTCGCCGGTATTGATGACCTCACC
>JAQXYZ010000094.1 GCA_029226935.1 Bacillota bacterium
AAAATTAAATATAGATTTAATAAATGCACAACTGAGAATGGAGGATGAACAGAGAATGAAAATTGGATTTATCGGATTAGGAAATATGGCAAAAGCCATGATAGGCGGCATGCTGGAAAAAGGAATTGCCGGGCCGAAGGATATATATGGTTCTGCAAGAACAGAGGCTACAGGTAAGGCGGTAAAGGAGCGCTATGGTATTCAGATATTGAAGGAAAATGCACAAGTGGCATCAGAGGCAGACATCCTGATTCTGGCTGTCAAACCACAGATGTTTGGGGAGGTAATCCCCGAGATTAAGGATGCGGTAAGTGATAAAACTCTGATAATCAGCATTGCAGCAGGAAAAACGATCGCACAGATTGAGGAAGCCTTTGGAAAGCCGTTAAAGCTGGTAAGATGTATGCCCAATACCCCTGCCATGATTGGGGAGGGCTGCAGTGGCGTGTGCAGGAACAGTCGCGTTACAGACGGTGAAATGTCAAAATGCATGGAGCTGCTGCGAAGCTTTGGAATTGCGGAAGAGATTCCTGAAAAACTGATGGATGCGGTAGTGGGGGTCAGCGGAAGTTCCCCGGCATTTGTGTTTATGTTCATAGAGGCTTTGGCAGATGGCGCGGTTAAAGCGGGAATGCCCAGAAATCAGGCATACCGGTTTGCTGCCCAGACAGTTGCAGGAAGCGCCGGACTGATGCTGGAAACAGGAAAGCATCCGGGAGAACTTAAGGATATGGTCTGCTCTCCCGGGGGAACCACCATTGAAGGGGTGCAGATTTTGGAGGAAATGGGGCTTAGAAGTGCCGTGATGAATGCGGTGGAAGCCTGTGTCGAAAAATCCAGAAATATGTAAAAAAGACGTAACATTATTGGGATTAAATGGAAATATTGTTTGCTTGAAAAACGGTTTAAACTTCAAAAACTTGACAAAATGAAGGCACTTTGCTAATATGGTTCCCGTACCTGTTGTAATAAATCCGTAACATTTATAGATGCGAGAGGTTTTTGGAGGTAGCAAAATGAACCGGAGAAATAGACTGCTGGTGTTGGCAGCAAGGATTTTTATGATCCTGCTTTTCTTCTCAGCAGAGGAAATAACCGTTCAGGCAAGCGAGAAAGAAGGCCATGATTTTTCCTGCGTTGGCATTGCGACTGTGTTGGACCCCAGCGCGCTGAGCAGTGAAGAACCGGCTAAGGAACAGGAACAATTGAATATCAACCAGAAATTTGAGGCAGAAAAGGCGCGCATGGAAGAGGAACTTACCATGGCAAACGTGCAGAATGCCCTTAACATCAGGGCAAAGGCAGACGAAACCTCTGAGAAGGTAGGGCTTCTTTATAGGGACTGCGGCGGAACGATTTTGGAACGCCGGGATGGCTGGACGAAGATCAAATCCGGTAATGTGACCGGATGGGCAAAGGACGAATACCTTCTTTTTGGTGAAGACGCTAAGAAAATGGCGGAGGATGTGGGTAACTGGATTGTCACTTTGGATGCGGAAGCTGTCCGTGTCAGAATGGAGCCCAGCGACAATGCCGATATCTATGGTCTGCTGGCATATGAAGATTCTGTTGAATTTATTGACACCGTGGATGATCAGTGGATCAGTGTGGACTATGACGGGGAAGTGGGGTATGTAGATACTGACTACATTAACGTAAAGTTCCACATTGATGAGGGCGAAAGCATGGAGGTCATCAGGGCGAGGGAACGCCAGGAGGCAGAGCGCAAGCGAAAGGAAAATCAAGGGGCTGTGTCGGCAGATGCAGACGAACTACGACTTCTTGGTGCATTGATTTACTGTGAGTCAGGAAACCAGCCGTATGAAGGTATGCTGGGTGTGGGTGCGGTAGTCATGAACCGTGTCAGAAGCGGTGCTTATCCCAACAGCATCCATTCCGTAATTTATGCATCCGGTCAGTTTACTCCTGCAATGACAGGCAAGGTGGCACGGGCGTATGAGGGCAATGTGCCGGAGCTTTGTATGCAGGCGGCACAGGCTGCAATTAATGGGGAAACGACTGTTGGAGATGCAACTCACTTTAGGCGGGCAGGAAAAAGAGAAGGTTATGTGATTGGAGATCATGTATTCTGGTAAATTGAGGATATTTTGAGGACAGTGGTAATAAAATTTGATACCACTGTCCTTTTTTACAGATAGCCACCTGCTTAATGTTACATGGCATCTGCTTGATAAATGTAAATGAGAAAGTCGGAGATGTTGCTTACTTTACTTTAATGTAGTAAAATAATTTGTAATGAACATCTTGTGTGGAAAAGATAGAGATGCTCATAATATAGGATAAAGCGTAAAAGGAGGAAGTTGGGATTTGACAACGATTTGGCTTATCATTTTTGTTGTTTGCATTGTGATTGAAATTGTTACCATGGGGCTTACCACCATCTGGTTTGCAGGCGGCGCGTTGGTTGCAGCAATCGGAGCAGCAGTCGGAGCACCCTTATGGCTCCAAATTGTGCTTTTCATTGTTGCAAGTCTGGTACTTTTGTATTTTACACGCCCGATTGCGGTAAAATATTTTAACAAAGACAGAGTGAAAACCAATGCAGAGAGCCTTGTTGGGCAGCAGGCAATTGTAATCAGTGAAGTTGACAACCTGCAGGGAATCGGGCAGGTGACGGTAGGTGGTCAGGAATGGACTGCCAGAACCGTGAAGGAAGGCATTACCCTGCCGGTAGGAAGTGTTGTGATTATCAGGGCAATTAATGGGGTTAAGCTGATGGTGGAAGAAAAACCTACAGAATGAAACGTTAATGATTTGTAAGCCGTAAAGGCGGCAGAAACTGAAATGGAGGAAGAAAAATGGGATTCGTAGTGTTAGTGGTATTACTTATTGTTTTGCTTGTTTTATTGTCATCCTGCATCAAGATCGTGCCTCAGGCACATGCCTATGTAGTAGAAAGGCTGGGAGCCTATCAGGGAACCTGGTCGGTGGGGCTTCATTTTAAACTGCCCATTCTTGATAAGGTCGCAAAGAAGATTAACTTAAAGGAACAGGTAGTGGATTTTGCGCCTCAGCCTGTTATTACCAAGGATAATGTAACCATGCGGATTGATACGGTTGTATTTTTCCAGATTACAGACCCTAAGATGTTTGCATACGGGGTAGAAAACCCTATCATGGCGATTGAAAATCTGACAGCTACCACGCTGCGTAATATTATCGGTGATCTGGAACTGGATCAGACCCTCACTTCCAGAGAGACAATCAATACCAAGATGCGTGCTTCCCTTGACGAAGCAACCGATCCATGGGGAATTAAGGTAAACAGAGTGGAGCTTAAGAACATTATTCCACCTGCAGAAATTCAGAATGCCATGGAACGTCAGATGAAGGCAGAGCGTGAAAGAAGAGAAGCAGTTACCCGTGCAGAAGGTGAGAAGAAAGCCAGCGTAACTGTTGCAGAAGGTAAGAAAGAGGCAGCGATTCTGGAAGCTGAGGCAGAGAAGCAGTCTGCAATTCTTCGTGCAGAAGCACAGAAGGAAAAGATGATCCGTGAAGCAGAAGGTGAAGCCGAGGCAATTCTTAAGGTACAACAGGCTACTGCAGACGGTATCAGAATGCTCCGCGAGGCAGGTGCAGACGAGGCAGTGCTCCGCATAAAGAGTCTGGAAGCTTTTGAAAAGGTAGCAGACGGTCAGGCAACCAAGATCATTATTCCCTCAGAAATTCAAGGGATTGCAGGACTTGCTGCATCCGTTAAGGAACTGGTAAGTGACAAATAGATAAAATGACAGAATAAGTGGTATTATGGGAGAAAAGATGAGATGAATTTAAAGGGCAGAAGTTTTTTGAAGCTCCTTGATTTTACACCGGAGGAAATCCTTTATCTGGTGGATCTGGCAGCAGAGTTAAAAGAAAAAAAGAAAAAGGGAATACTCACACAGGATATGCACCGCGGGAAGAACGTGGCGCTTATCTTTGAAAAGACCAGCACAAGAACCAGGTGCTCCTTTGAGGTGGCTGCAAGCGATCTGGGAATGAGCAGTACCTATCTGGATCCGTCAGGATCTCAGATTGGCAAGAAGGAGAGCATTGCAGATACGGCAAGAGTGCTTGGAAGGATGTACGAGGGAATTGAATACCGCGGATTTGAACAGGAAATCGTAGAGGAACTGGCAAAATATGCGGGTGTTCCGGTATGGAACGGACTGACGAATGAATTTCATCCCACACAGATGCTTGCGGATGTACTGACGATTAAAGAAAAGCTTGGCAGAATCAAAGGTGTAAAGCTGACCTATCTCGGTGATGCCCGTTACAATATGGGGAATTCCTATATGGTACTTTGCGCGAAGCTTGGAATGCACTTTACGGCATGCACAAGTCCTAAGTATTTCCCTGACGAGGAGTTGGTAAAGGAATGCCGTGCTATTGCAGAACAGACAGGAGCAACCATCACTTTGACAGAGGATGTGATGGCAGGAACGAAAGGGGCAGATGTGATCTGCACCGATGTCTGGGTTTCCATGGGAGAGCCTGACGAAGTGTGGGAAGAGAGAATCAGGGAGTTGTCTCCTTATCAGGTCAATAAAAAAGTAATGGAAAATGCCGGTGAGCAGGCTATCTTTATGCATTGTCTTCCTGCATTTCATGATCTTAAGACCAAGATTGGCAAGGAAATTTCAGAGAAATTTGGCATAACGGAAATGGAAGTTACAGATGAAGTGTTTGAGTCCTCCCAGTCGGTGGTATTTGATGAGGCGGAAAACCGTATGCATACCATCAAGGCTGTAATGGCGGCAACTCTCTAAAGAGCCTGCTTTATGGGGCACAGAACTGTGACAGAAACGGAAGGAAAGACAATGGATAGGGAAGCTGCAGAAGAGAGAGTAGTGCTCTGCGGAGCAAATGCCTACGAAAAAAAATATTATTTTAATGAAAAATTTTCAGGGATACCGGAGTCAATTAAAGAGGAACTGCATATTATCTGTGTCCTCTTTACAGAAGAGGTTGGCGGCATCTTTACCATAGAATTTGAAGAGGATGGAAATGTATCCTTGCGTACGGAATATGCTCCGGAAGACTATCTCTATGACGAGGTGGGAAGTGGTCTTTTGATTGGTGAGGTGCGTCGCAAGAGGCAGGAAATGTTCGAATCCTTAAGCCTGTATTACAGAGTGTTTATTCTCCATGAGGATGTCAGCGGGCTTTTGGAGGAGGACGAAGATACGGCAGAGTAGATATTGGAAAGGAGATGCTTTAAAAGATGATACTGGTTGTAGATGTGGGAAATACAAATATTACCTTTGGAGTATACGACGGAAGAGAACTGAAAACAACCTTCCGCATGATGAGCAAACAGCCGAGAACCTCCGATGAATATGGAATCAGTCTGCGGGAACTGCTTCGAACCAATGACATTGACCATAAGGAGATAGAGGGGACTATTATTGCAAGCGTGGTACCCAATGTGATGCATGCGCTTACAGGCGCAATTACCAGATATATCGGAAAAGCACCGTTAATCGTAGGCCCCGGCGTGAAGACAGGAATTAAGATTGTGACAGAGAACCCCAGGGAAATCGGCCCGGACCGTATTGTGGATGCAGTGGCAGCCTATGAGCTTTACGGCGGACCGGTGCTGGTAATAGACTTTGGAACTGCCACTACCTATGACCTTGTTACGGAGGATGGATGCTTTACCGCGGGTATTACTGCACCCGGTATCAGAATTTCTGCCAAGGCGCTGTGGGAGGACACGGCCAAGCTGCCGGAGGTAGAAATTAAAAAGCCCAAGTCGATTTTAGCACAGGAGACCATATCCAGCATGCAGGCAGGTCTGGTCTATGGACAGATTGGGCAGACTGAATACATCATCAATCAGGTAAGAAAGGAAAGCGGCTACGAGAACCTAAAGGTAGTGGCTACCGGAGGACTTGGAAGTATCATAGCGGATGAGACGGACGCAATCCAGATTTATGACAGAGGTCTGACACTGGAAGGGCTTCGGATTATTTATGAAAAGAATAAAAAGAGCTGAAAGAGAAGAAAAGGGACAGGTATCAATATGGAAAATGCAGTGAGAAAGCTGCAGATAGGAAATGTAGTTCTTGACAATAACTTAATATTGGCTCCCATGGCAGGTGTAACGGACCTGCCATTTCGTTTGCTTTGCAGAGAGCAGGGAGCAGGTCTGGTCTGTATGGAGATGGTCAGCGCCAAGGCAATCTATTTTCACAATAAAAATACAGAGGAATTAATGGAAATCCACCCGGATGAAGCCCCGGTTTCCCTTCAGCTGTTTGGCTCTGATCCTGACATTATCAGTGAAATGGCAAAGAAGATAGAGGAACGTCCCTTTGCCATACTGGATATTAATATGGGCTGTCCGGTTCCCAAGGTGGTCAATAATGGGGAAGGCTCCGCGCTGATGAAAAATCCCAAGCTTGTGGAACAGATTATTGCCAAAACAGTCAAGGCAATCAAAAAGCCTGTTACTGTCAAAATCAGAAAGGGCTTTAATGACAGCATGGTAAATGCCGTGGAAATTGCCAGAATTGCCGAAGGCTGCGGTGCAGCTGCTGTAGCGGTACACGGACGAACCAGAGAACAGTACTATGCAGGACGTGCAGACTGGGATATCATTGCACAGGTTAAGCAGGCAGTGTCTATTCCGGTAATCGGAAACGGAGATGTCACAGACGGACCCACTGCAAGGGAGCTTCTTGAAGAGACCGGGTGCGACGGTATCATGGTGGGACGTGCAGTGAGGGGAAATCCATGGATATTTAAGGAAATCCTGCAATATTTGGAAACAGGGCAGGAGTCTTTCAGACAGGATGCCGGAGAAGTAAGGGATACCATTTTGCGCCATGCGGCGATGGAGTTGGAAGTCAAGGGAGAGTACACGGCAGTGCGGGAAATGAGAAAGCACATCAGCTGGTATACTGCGGGATATCCCAACTCGGCATCCCTTAGAAGGGACATTAATTCCATGGAAACCTTTGAGGAACTGGAACAGGCAGTGAAGGCAATTTTTCCCGAATAAAAGGGAATAGAAATGTAACTGCCTACATATGCTGTCCTATGGAAAATGATTGTAAGAAAATCTTTTATATAGGGATTGCATATGGAGAATATCCAAAGAAGGGGCAGAGACTGGAAAAGACAGGGCTTCCCGTCAGAAAGCTGGAAAGAGACCTTCCCTATCTGACAGGAGCAGGAAAGAGAAGGTTCGGAAAGCTGAGGATTTACTTTTCCCTTCTGCCGGAATACGCAGGAAAAACCTTTTTCCACAAAAGACCCCGGAGGTGGAAAGAGGAAAAGGTCAGGGAGCTTATTGAGCGAACAGAGGAAGTATCGGCCGGTGTATTGGAATGGGCAGAACAGATTGCACCTTACGGATTGGCTGAAGATGGAATACCGCTTCCCACGGAATTATGGGCTGCGTGTATGTACGCACAAAGGCCCTTTGAAAATATCGGTATTTCCTTTTCAAAGGAGGCAGGAGAAGCACTAGGCTGGCAGGTCATAGAAATGGTTGCTCCCTATCTGCCCAGAATAAGACAGGTATTTTATCATGGGGATAGGAACAGGGCATTTGAAATTTTAGAAGCCAGCTTATATGAGGAATATGGAATTATTATGATAAATGATGAGAAAAGAAATGCAGATGCTTTGTGGCTTGATTTTTCCGGGGAAGGGTATGGAGAAGCAGACAAAAGCATAGCAGCCGGTAAATATTTAAGTAGCCTTGAAATACTGAAATTCCTTGACACATCAGTGAAAAATAGTTATAATACGGAAGTTAATTAAGACCTATTATAAAATTTAAATAAACATAAAGGATGGAAGGCGATTAGCAATGGAAGAAAAAAAGAACATACTTACCTATGAAGGACTCAGAAAATATGAAGACGAGCTTCATGATCTCAAGGTAGTAAAAAGAAAAGAAGTAGCTCAGAAGATCAAAGAGGCAAGAGAGCAGGGAGACCTGTCCGAAAACGCTGAGTATGATGCTGCTAAGGACGAACAGCGTGACATCGAGGCGAGAATTGAAGAACTGGAGAAAATCTTAAAGAACGCAGAGGTAGTTGTTGAGGATGAAGTGGATCTTGATAAGATCAATATCGGATGCTGCGTAAAGATTCGTGACATTGAATACAATGAAGATCTTGAATATAAGATTGTCGGTTCTACAGAAGCAAACAGCTTAAAAGGAAAAATTTCTAACGAGTCCCCTGTCGGAAAGGCGCTGATCGGACATAAAGCCGGGGATGTTGTTGAGGTAGAAACTCAGGCGGGAGTTCTGAAATATCAGGTTCTTGAAATTCAGAGATCAAACTAAGATTATAAGGAAACCTATTAATTTACTACGGCAGAAAGCCTTTTAAAGGAGTGTTAAAAGTGGCAGAACAGCAGAATAATCAACCACAGAACAATAACCCTAAGCAGGAGCAGGACATCAACCAGCTTCTGAAGGTAAGAAGAGAAAAACTTGCAGCATTGCAGGAAGCGGGCAAGGACCCTTTCCAGATCACAAAATATGATGTGACGGCCCATAGCAGAGATATTAAGGAAAACTATGAGCAGATGGAAGGAAAGACTGTATCTATTGCCGGACGTATTATGCAGAAGCGCGTTATGGGTAAAGCATCCTTTTGCAATGTTCAGGATTTGAAGGGAAATATTCAGTCCTATGTGGCAAGAGACAGCATTGGCGAAGAGTCCTATGCAGATTTCAAGAAATATGATGTGGGCGATATTGTAGGAATTACCGGAGAGGTTTTTAAGACCAAGACAGAAGAAATTTCCATTCATGCTACAAGTGTTATCCTGCTTTCCAAGAGCCTGCAGATTTTGCCTGAAAAGTATCATGGACTGACAAACACGGATATCCGCTACCGCCAGAGATACACAGACCTGATTATGAATGAAGAGGTCAAGGAAACCTTTGTAAAGAGATCCAAAATTATTTCTGCAATCAGAAGATATCTGGATGAGCAGGGCTTTATGGAGGTAGAAACTCCCATGCTGGTATCTAATGCCGGCGGTGCTGCAGCGAGACCCTTCGAGACCCACTTTAATGCATTGGATGAAGACGTAAAGCTCCGTATTTCACTGGAATTATACCTTAAGAGACTGATTGTAGGCGGTCTTGAGAGAGTTTATGAAATTGGACGTGTATTCAGAAACGAAGGACTGGATACCAGACACAATCCTGAATTCACCCTTATGGAGCTGTATCAGGCATATACCGATTATAACGGAATGATGGATCTGACAGAGAACATGTTCCGCTATGTAGCACAGGAGGTCTGCGGAACCACAACCGTTCCATACGGCGATGAAATGATTGACTTAGGAAAGCCCTTTGAAAGACTGACCATGATTGATGCGGTTAAGAAATATACAGGCATTGACTTCGACCAGGTTCCTGATACCGCTGCTGCGAAAAAGCTGGCAGACGAAAAGGACGTTCATTACGAAGACAGACATACCAAGGGGGATATCCTGAATCTGTTCTTTGAGGAGTTTGTGGAAGAGCATCTGGTTCAGCCCACTTTTGTAATGGATCATCCGGTTGAGATTTCACCGCTTACCAAGCGTAAGCCGGACAAGCCGGACTATGTAGAACGCTTCGAGCTGTTCATTACAGGACGTGAAATGTGCAACGCTTATTCCGAGCTGAACGATCCCATCGATCAGAG
>JAQXYZ010000095.1 GCA_029226935.1 Bacillota bacterium
GGAAGTACCTCTTCTGCTTTCCCCACGAAAAACTCTGCATTATCAATCCCATTATGTTCTGCATTTTTTCTGGCATCTTCAATGGCTTGGGGAACAATCTCCACTCCATAAACCTTCCTTGCATCTGCTGCCAGAAACAGAGAAATCGTTCCGATACCACAATATAGATCCCAGACAGTTTCCTTTCCGGTCAGTCCTGCATAGGAAAGTACAAAACTGTAAAGCTTTTCGGTCTGCATCGGGTTAACCTGATAAAATGACAAAGGAGAAATTGCAAAAGTAACTCCCCGTCCGGCAGATGCAAAATCTTTTTCCACATCCCTCACATAAATCGTATCCTCTATAGTATCTTTTCCCCAGATGGTATGGATTTCCTTTCCCATGATGACATTTGTTTTTTCCGTATTAATGCTGACGGAGATGCTTGTCATCCCCGAAATCTCCGAGAGTGCTTCCAACAGCTTTTCCTGCTTAGGCAGATATTCCTGTCTATGGCTTCCGGCATTTCCATTTTTTCCTGATTTTCCTACTTTAAGGTTAATTACAAGACAGACCATGATTTCCCCGCTGTCAAATCCCTTTCGAATCAGCGCATGGCGAAGCAGACCCTTCCCTGTAACCTCATCGTAAGCGGACACCCCATATTGTTCCATATAAGAGAGGATTACTTCCAGTATTTCTTTATTTTCTTCCACTCCCAGAGCGCATTGGGTATTGGCGATAATGTCATGAGTTCTTCCCGCATAAAACCCTGCTACAGGTTTCCCTTCTTTATTCACACCAATGGGATACTGCGCTTTATTTCTGTAATGGAATGGTTCTTCCATTCCTACAATAGGATTCATCCTTTCATCAATGAACTCCGGATCAAAACCACCAATGCGGATCAGATTATTTCGTATTTTGGACTGCTTAAACTGCAGCTGCTGTTCATATCCCATAGCCTGTATCTGGCAGCCGCCACATTGCTTATGAAAAGCACATTCCGGCCTTACGCGAAAAGGAGAAGGTGTAATTACCTTCTCTAATCTTGCATATGCATAATTCTTTTTCACACGGGTAATACGTATCTCGGCTTTATCACCAATGACTGCATCCTTCACAAAAAAAGGATATCCGTCTACCTTGCCGATCCCCTCCCCCCCAGAGGTAATATCTACAATTTCTACATTCAAAATCTGATTTTTCTCATAACTCATGATTTACCTCTTTCCTGAAAGTACTTCCTTTTTGACACCTTGCCGACTTTTCCATAACCTGCTGTTTTCTTTGGCATCATCTATTCCATCCTGGTTCCACGCAAATTGGAATCGAACAATCTGTTGAATCCCATCCAGCCTGTTTCTGTAGTATTTTCAAGGATTTCAGTAAATGTCTGCATTTTTGCATCTGTATTGTCTGCAAAATTAAGAGCCACTGCCTCCATAATAGCAGGCTTTTTGGGTGAACCAAATTCATATTCTCCATGATGTGCCAAAATACAATGCTTTAACTCACTGGCAAGCAGAACCGGAAAACCTTCAATCTTACTGATTTTTTCTCCTACCATCTCTGTTCCTATTACAATATGTCCCAGAAACTGCCCTTCATCGGTATAGTCGTTCTGCGGAAACAGAGAAATTTCTCTTGTCTTACCTATATCATGGCAAATAGCTGCACTGATGAGTAAATCCCTGTTCAAAAGAGGATAAGCGCTGCAATAATAATCACAAAGCTTTGTTACGCTTAAGGTATGCTGCAACAGTCCACCTACAAATCCATGATGTACGGTCTTGGCAGCAGAGGATTGCTTAAACCTCTTAATAAAAGCCTCGTCCTCTACAAAAAACATCCTCATAAGCTGCTTTAAGTATTTATTTTCAATTTTATTAATATAATCCAGCAATTGCTGATACATATCCTCAATATCAAACTTACTTACCGGAAGATAATCTGCCGGACTATATTCTCCTTCCTGACACTTTCTGATGCGCTTGACATTAACCTGCAAAGCACCTTGAAAGCTTGTAACCTCTCCATATACTTCTATATAATCAAGTACATCAAAATCTGCAATTCCGGCACTGTTCGGGTCCCATATCTTAGCATCCATGGTTCCTGTTTTATCCTGCAAAATCAAACTTTCATAAGGTTTGCCGTTTTTGGTCACTGCAGCTGTTTTATGTTTGCAAAGATATATGTCAAATACTCTGTCGCCGTCGTTATAGTCTTTAATAAATTTCATATCCTGCCCTCTCCTATTTTATCCTTTTTTCTGAGCGAGCACTGCGCTCACTTCCATTTCGGTATATCCATCCGGTCCTTCTCTCATCAACCCGATTTCAATTTCCTCTTCCGGCTTCTTCAAAAGAAGCTCTCTGACCAGCTGTTGATAGTTGGTAATTTCTGTTCCATCCAATCGGACAATTACATCGCCACTCTGAATCCCTCCATCCATTGCCGGGGAATCCATGTCAATTTCTGTAATATACGCACCGAAGGGAACACCCATTTTTTTATTTGCTTCCTCCGTTACATCTGTACCATAAACTCCAAAATAAGCAAGATCATTATTGTTGGATAACCGTTCCACTACCTTTTTAAGCTCTGAAATAGCAATTCCGCTGATCAGGTTTTTCATATCATCAGGGCTTTGGGACATATCAATGATACCCACTACCTGTCCCCGAAGATTAATCAGTATACCACTGGCATTGAGATTTCCGTAAATATCTGTGGTCATATACTTGTAATCCGAATCCGGCAACTCGGTTATGTTGCCTAAAGAAGTTATATTTCCAAAGCAAAGTGAACCTTCCGTGCCCATAGGTCTGCCCAATGCAATAATGGGGCTTCCCACAAGGCTAATTCCTGATGTCCCTAAGTTTGCCGCCTTTACCGCTTCCAAGGTGCTGCTTCTTATAATAGATTTTGATATGGAAATAACGGCCAGCCCCGTATGATTATCTCTTTTCTTAATAGATGCCTGATACTCCTGTCCGTCTGCAAAGATTACTTTCAATGAATCAGCATCCCTGATACTGCCGGCATTTGCAAGAATCAACAGATCTCTGCCGTTATCAGCTATAATTACGCCTGATACAGCGCCTTCACTTTCATATTCATTATCAAGCCATCCCACATCGGAAGTAACACCCACCACCGTTACCACAGACTTATGCGCTTCCTTTGCCACCTCATTCAGGCTGGAAAACAGTGAGATATATTCTTCAGAACCAAGCTTTATTTCCGACAAAACCTGCGCAATCTGTTCATCCTCCAAAGCAGGAACTTCTTCATTTTCTGCCTGCATCTGCGATTCATCGGCAATCATATCCTCGGGAAGAATTTCATTTTCCTCCACCTCTTCTACAAGCACTACTGTCTGTGGTTCTTCTTCCGGATACAGACGATTACTGATTACCGGCTCTAAGAGCAGGAAAGTAAAGCAGGCAATCATTCCAAAAATAACTGCCATTGCAGCTGTAATCAGAGTACGCCTCACCAGCTTCTTCCTGTTCAGGGGTCTTTGTTTAATTGTCTCCTTCATAAAATCAGTATTTTCCTGATTTCTGTTCTCTTCCATTTTCTAAGCTCTCCTTTAATGCACCTTCTGCCTGATACAGTTCCGATACACATACAACATTATAACACAACTCCATGTGGCAAAACACACTAATTTCCGGTTCAATATAACTAAAAAAGCTGTCGCACTACGATTGATAAATCGTTAAGGCGACAGCCATATTCATTCATCGGGGCGACGTGATTCGAACACGCGACCTCCACGTCCCGAACGTGGCGCTCTACCAAGCTGAGCCACGCCCCGAAGTCCTAAGACAATGTTCATCATACAATTTTTAAAGCAAATTGTCAATGAATATTTTCAGTTGGACATCCTGCTTTAGGTGCAAGGAACGCTAAACTAACAGATACACCACTGTAATAATCAGACCAATGCAGAACAAAAGCAGTCCAAAAGACAAACTTCTGCTGATAATGGTATGATCTTCCGATAATTCTTCATAAACCATTGCGTATTTATGTTCATAATCAGTATTTTTAGGATTTTTCTTCCAGATTGTTTTATTGCCTAAATCTTGCAGTCCATTCACAAAGCATCCTGTTACATGGGTAATAAACGTGCCCTCTTCCAATTCGTGAGGCAGTTTGCTGTCTTTGTAAATCGTCTTTCTAAGAAGAACCACAAGTAAGTCAACCAGACTGTCCAATGCCCTGCAGACCACTCCGAACACAAATGGCAGCGCTTTAAGCAAAACAGGTCTGTAAATTAAATCTTCTAAATCCAGATAAGGATGCCATCTATTAACATAAATGGTCTTTTCCTCCTCCTTATCCATCATCCACAATCTTACAATCACGAGATAAACAATTGCACCGATTATCAGAGAAATTGCCGCTCCCTTTAAATTTGCAAGGGAAAACCATGCCACCGGATGGGCTTGTGTATGAACCTGCATAAATCCCTGTCCCATGTCTGCTACACGGCTCATAATCTGTCCCGGTAAGAAGCCCATGACAGGAAGCAATGTGGCACTGATGGTAAGCGTCGCTGCACTTACCTTATTCATGTAACTTCCCTTAAGAGAATCATACTTCTCCTGAACAATAGGATCTGTATTTTTTTCTACAAAAACTGCTACATAAAGCTTCGTCATATATGCTACGGTAAGTCCGCCGCTGATAAGGAAAGCCCATTCAATTCCTTTCATTGCCGCTGCGCTTAACAAACCACTGACAGCGCCTTCTTCCATCAGCTCCATATACTCTACAATACTTTCATGAATCAGTGTTTTACTGATATATCCATTCCAAAGCGGCACGCCGCCGATGCCCAATGCTCCCATGAGGAAAATATAGTTAAGAAGAGGTTTTTTCCTTCCAAATCCCCTTATATCATTTAAATTCAACTTATGCACATTCATAAAGACCACACCGGCTGCCATAAAAAGTGCCAGCTTAATCAGAGAATGATTTACCATATGGAGAAGGCTTCCTCTGACTGCAAGACTGTTTTCCTCTCCCAATAGACCTGACATTCCAACACCTACCAGAATAAATCCAATTTGGGAAACGGAGGAGCAGGCTAAGGTTCTCTTTAAATCAACGGAAAATAGCGCCAACACTGCGCCAACTATCATGGTACAGACACCTAATACCAAAATCAAAGTGCCCCACACCGTATCTGCCAGAAAAATATAGCTTGTCAGAATCAGAATGCCAAACATACCCGCCTTGGTCAAAATACCTGACAATAGCGCCGATGCAGGTGCCGGTGCAACGGGATGAGCCTTGGGAAGCCAGATATGCAGAGGAAAGGCACCTGCCTTAGCCCCAAAACCAAAAAGCATACATAATCCTGCTGCCATCAGCTTCTTCTGAGATAACTCACTGCCCTCAGTCAAACACAAACGCTCATAACTTCCAATCAGCTCATCAAACATCAAAGTTCCCGTCGTATGATACAAAAGGAAAATCCCCATCAGCATCACAAGCCCGCCAATCACGGCAACCGCAAGATAAGTGCCTGCTGCCCTGAGAGAATCCTTTTTCTCATCATGGGCAACCCAGACATAGGAAGTAAAGGACATTATCTCAAAAAAGATAAAGGTTGTGTAAAAATCAGCGGATAAGAATACTCCCTCTGTAGCTCCTAAGGTAAGCAGCAGAAACAGGTAATATCTGTTTCTGTTCCGGTAATGAGCAAAATACTCTTTAGAGAACAAAGTACTCATAAACCACATAAAAGCAGCAATGGTTCCGTAAAGCGCCCGAAAGCCATCCAGTGTAAAATGAAGCCCGAAACCACAAACTCCGGAAATTTCAACTTCTATCTGGCTGCTTCCATTCATCACAGTATTGATAAAAAGATATAAGAATAATCCAAATTCTGCTCCGGTTACAATATCTGCAAAATAGTCCCGTACATTTTTATTTTTTCTGCCAATCACATAACCAATCACGGCACAGGTCATGGGAAAAAATACTGCACTACAAAGCAATAAATTCATATCCCTACCTCCTTAATACACTCCTGCTGCCACATCAGAGAAGAACTCTACTATGGATGCAGAATGAAAACCAAATAGGATAATAAAAAATGTAAATATAAACAAGGGTACAAGCATTTTCCAGTTAGGATCTTTGATTCCTTCCAATGTGGACATGTCAAAATTCTTCCCCGGGAAAAATGCTCTTACAACAATAGTAAGCATATAAATTGCCGTAAGCAGTGCAGAAACCAAAAGACATGCAATTCCGCCAAATGCAATTACATTTCCGCTTTCTACAGCAGCCTCAGCCAGATTCCATTTACTCACAAATCCGGCAAGTCCCGGCACCCCCATAAGCGCAAATGCAGACACCGTAAACACACCAAATACCGCAGGCATCTTATACCCCATTCCATCCAGCTCATGAACATAATGTCTGTCCGTCTGATGCATAATTGCTCCGGCACAGAAGAAGGAACTGATTTTCATAATGGCGTGAAAAATCAAATGGGTCAGTGCTCCTACCATGCCAAGAGGTGTCATAATTGTAACACCAAACAAAATATAAGACAGGTTACTGATTGTAGAGTATGCCAGCCTTCTCTTTAAATGAGTTTCCTTTACCGCCCGGCTGCAGCCATAAACAATCGTGAACATCACTACCAGCATTACGGCGTTCTGTGCCCAGGTTCCCTTAAGAAATTCTGTTCCAAAGCTGTAATAGGTAAGACGAATAATTGCAAAAGCACCTGATTTTACCACGGCAACAGCATGGAGAAGTGCAGTAACCGGAGTAGGAGCCACACCTGCATCCGGCAGCCAGGAGTTAAATGGACAAATCGCAGCCTTTACGCCAAATCCCATAAATGCCATTACATAGATTAGCAGAAGCACGTTTGTCATATTTCCCACCTTATCAAGGTCAAGCACGCCTCCCAGCACAAAGTCAGTAGTGCTTCCATAGATAATAATGAAAATCAGACCGATAAATGCAAATGCCGCGCCTCCCAGAGAATAGTACAAATACTTACGACTGGCAAGAATTGCTTCTCTTGTCAGGGTATGCATCACCAGAGGAACCGTAACTAAAGTAAGCAGTTCATAGAAGAAATACATGGTCAGCAAATTCGCAGCCAGTGAAATGCCTAATGTTACACCATAAGTCATGGTATAAAACATAAAGAATACCTTTTCATGTTCTTCCTTTGTCATATATTCAAAGGCATATAAGGTTGCAAGCGGCCACAGGGCTGAAACCAACCCGCCAAATACCATACTCATTCCATCCACTTTGAAACTGATGGATAGATTTCCGGTAAAGTTAGCCAGCGTAAAGATCTCTGTAGGTCGGTGTAGAAGTAAAGACCATACCAAAACACTGTTTAAAATTACTAATGTCTCCAAAAAGAGCTCCATATGGCTCCGCTTTTTAAAAGGAAGCAGGAAAACCAGCACACCGGCTATAACAGGAAGTAAAATAACCATTAATATCATAACTGTTTCTCCTTTCCTAAACGATTTTTTCAATAATCTGCATCAGGTAATTAACCAGCCCATTTGGGAACAGACCAATGAATACCGATAATACTGTCAGTATCAACACAGGTATCGTCATAAACCATGACGGTTCCTTCTTTTGAAACGTTCTATAATCATAATCCGCACCCGGGAAAAATCCCTGAATCGTAACGGGCAGCAAATATCCCGCTGTAAGAAGTGCACTGACCAGCAAGATTACAGGCCCAAGCCAGTCAAATACCGGAATACCCGAACTTAATGCACCTTCCGCCAGATACCACTTGCTGACAAATCCTCCGGTAGGCGGTATCCCTATCAGACCAAGTGAAACAATCGTGTAACACCACATCAAAAGCGGCATTTCCTTTCCAATTCCCCGAAGCTCTTCCACTCTTGTTTTTCCTGTCATATAGATGATTGCACCGGCGCACAGGAATAATGCCGACTTGATAAATCCATGACTCAACACATGCAATAAGCTTCCGGTAACAGAACCTGTATCCATCACAGCAAGACCGAATAATATGTAAGACAGCTGACTTACGGTCGAATAAGCAAGACGTTTTTTCAATACCGGTTCCCGATATGCAAGCATGGATCCCATAAATACCGTGATCAGCGCAAGCACCATCCACGCAGTCTGTACCCATGTTCCCCTTAAAAAGGAAGCGCCAAAAATATAGTAAACCACTCTTACAATTGCCAGAATTCCTGCCTTTACAATGACAGCAGAAAGTACGGCAGAAGCCGGCGCCGGTGCCACAGGATGCGCTGTTGGCAGCCATGCATGCATGGGGAACATACCCGCCTTTACCCCAAATCCGAGAAGCATTGCCATAGCAACCCCAAGTAAAATTCCACCATGCTCTGCTGCTGCAGCCGCACTGATTACCCCTCCCGGACTGAAGGTTAATGTGTTTCCATATCGTTCAATAAAATAAAGACCAAACAATGCCATATAAGCACCGCAAAGAGAATAAAACAGATACTTAAGCCCTGCCAAAATTGCTTCCCTGCTTCCGTTATGAAGAACCAACGGCATGGAAGAAAGTGTCAGCATCTCAAAGAAAAGATAAAAGGTAATTAAATTTCCCGCGAAGCAAAGCGCAATTAAAATGCCAAACACAATCATGTAGAAGCCATAATATCTTTTTTCCTTTTCCTCATGCTTCATATATTCAAAGGAAAAGAATCCGGCGCAAACAAATATTATCACTGTCATGACCGAGAAAATAACGCTTATCTCATCCACCTTAAAAATAATCGGAAGCTTATCGGTTAGACTAAACAGTGTCAACATCCCGTTTCCTGAAAAACAAAGAGCTGCTGCCACCAAAGCAGTTGTGATTATTAATGCTGCTCCAACCGTGATCAGCAAATTTCTTCTGTTTTTCATTTCCTTTCTCACAAGAAGGTATGTTCCTGCCAGAATTGGAAAAAGTATTGCTAATATCATGTAATACATATGACTAACCTCCTTAGGAGAACATGGCAAGTCCCTGTCCAATCAGATCAACGATGGGCTGGGAGCTTACACCCAGAACTACATTGAGCACAATAAAGCAGACCAGAGTTACCGCATACAGTCTCATGTCTTTAAAGGTAACACTGCTGTGCCTGTCTTCTTCAACCGGTGTATAAATTCGAATCACTGTTTTCATAAAATAGATTGCGTTCAAAACAGTGCTGATACCAAGTACAATTAAAGCCGGCAGCATTTTTCCGTTTACCTGTACTGCTGCCTGTGCAAACAAAAGCTTACTGATAAAGCCTGAAAATAACGGAACACCTACCATAGACAGAGAACCTACCGTAAAAGCAACTCCAGCCCATTTATTTCTGTAAGCTGCACCTGTAAGGTCAATAAACTTCCTGCTTCCTGCGGATACATCGGTAAGCCCGATTGCCGCAATAAACAATAATGACTTGGTAGCCGCATGGGAAAGAATATGGAATACGCTGGCTGCCATACCTGCCTGTGTACCCATTCCGATACCCATATAAATGTATCCAATCTGTGCTACCGATGAAAATGCAATCATTCTTCTGATATCATTTTCTTTAATAGCGCTTAAGGAACCAAAAATCATTCCCATCAGACCAAAAATAAACAGCACATTTATAATCTTGCTGGCTCCAAAAATATCAAAACCAATTACTCTGTATATAATCTTAATCAGCAAAAAGATATATCCCTTTGATACCAGACTGGATAAAATCGCAGCCGAAGATACCGTTGAGTAGCCATAGGCATCCGGTAGCCATGCGTGAAAGGGAAACAACGCACTTTTGATGGAAAGACCGATGGACATCAGCGCAATGGTAACCAACAGGGGAATTCTGTATTCCCCTGACGCTGCAATCAGTGCCACCTGCTCCTTGATGTTGCTCATCAGTAGATGCCCTGTCAGATCGTAAAGCATACATATTCCCATCAGCAGAAGACCGGAACCCAACAGACTCATAATCATATATCTTGCGGCTGCCTCAATCGTTCTTCCATTCTGCCGGATCATAATCAGACCACATGCAGCAATGGTATTGATTTCTACAAATACATAAGCTGTAAACAAGTCATTTGTATATACAAGTGCAAGCAGGGAAGAAAGCAGTAAATTTGTAAGTACATAATAAAGAAATGTTTTACTTTCTTCTACTTCATCCACCAACTTCTTTCTGCCGCCAAACATAGACAAGAGCATAATAATACAAAAGAACAAAGCCATAAATGCTTCCAGCACCCCTGCCCTGATCTCATTTCCCCAAGGGGCAGGGAATTTACCCATCACATAAACAAAGGCCTCTCCTGTATCCAACACATAAAGAAGGGTACTTGCACTTAAGACCGTTACAATCAAAATAAGAACGGTATTTACATGCTTTGCCACCTTACCCTTTAAACCTGAACTGATAATACCGGCAAAAAGGCAGAGCAATATGGAAATTGCCGGGAAGTTCTGTACGAAATCCATTTACAGTCCCTCCTTCTTTAATCTTGTAGATATTTCATCCAAATCAAGTGTATGGTAACGGCGATACAGACGAATGGTAATTGAAAGCATCAATGCACTGACAGAGACAGATACAACAATACCTGTCAGAACCAGACCACTTGGAATGGGATTGATATAGGCTTCCACACTCTGTACGCCATCCACAACAATAGGGGCTATTCTTCCTTCAATATATCCTTTTTCTGCAAGAAAAAGATAAATTGCCGTGTCCATGATATTAAGACCAATGATTTTCTTAATCAGATTGCTTTGCAGCAGCAGATTGCCAAATCCAATCCCAAACAGGATCATTGCCACCGCTTCGCCATAGTTAGCCAAAAGGTTTGCTCCCATTCTACAGCCCTCCTCTTCTGAACAAAGCATAAAAAGCATACATGGTACATGCCACTTCCAAACCTACACATATATCAATAGGAAGAATAATACCACCGCTTAAAATATGTCCCGGTGTGCCTAAAGGGATATGATTTTCAATTCCATTGGCACCAAGGATATAGAAATAAGAACCTATAATACCATACATGCAAAGCGCTGTTATCTTAGCAATTTTATAAACATGTTCATTAAAAAACTTCTGGGTTTTCTTAAATCCAAAAGCGCTGACATAAAGAATGAGTCCCGCGCCTAAAATTGCCCCGCCGGAAAATCCTCCTCCCGGAGAAAGATGTCCATTTAAAATCACATAAATACCAAAGATAAAAATAATCGGACACAGCACAAAAGCCGTTCCCTGCAAAATTGCATCGTTTTTGGGTTCGTAACGCCTGTCGTTCTTAACCTCCTGCTTTTTCAAAATAGCATCGTCGACCATCAAAAGTACCATTACACAGCAGGTTGCAATAAAAAGGACATTGGTTTCCCCAAAAGTATCAAATGCCCTATAAGTCAAAATCATACCGGAAACAATATTGAGCGCTCCCGTCTCCTGAAGACCACTTTCTATGTACCTTGCAGAAACTTCATTGTTATCAGGGTTTGCGGGATTCCCCGTTCTGGGAAGATAAGAAACTGTAAATAATAAAACTCCTACCAGTGCAACGCAAAACAGGATTGCTGATGCTACATAAATGCGGTGGAAAAATAAAAGCTCTTTATTGTGCTCCACATCATAGACCTTGTCTCTGATCATCTGCTTTTCATTCATGCGTTCTATGATGGTAGCCTCCGGTATTTCCATTTCCTTCTGAGGCTGCATTTCTACCTCTCCCAGATAAGGGTCCTTACTGCCTGAGAGCCATCTGAAAAAATGAAATGCTCCTGTTTTTTCATATTCCTTTTGCGGTTTAAGCCTGCTCATGATGTTCTGCCTCCTTCTGCTCCTGCGCGGAAGATGCTTCTTCAGAATTGATTTTTGTATTCTCTTTCTCTACCTGAATTGCATGTATTTTTTTCAACGTTGCAAAAAATAAAATACTGGTAACTCCTGCGCCTACTGCTGCCTCTGTAATTGCAAGATCCGGAGACTGCAGACACACCCAGATAATGGACATTACAAGGCTGTAAGACATATAAATCAATATGGAATTCAACAGATTTTTTGAAAAGCTTACCGAGATGGCACATACAATCAAAAAGGCCATCAACATATATTGAAACAGTGTCATACCTCTTCCCCTCCTGCTTCTTTTTCTTCGTCTATTCTTTCCTGTTTTAATTCCGCTTCAAGTTCTTCCAGATTTTCATAAACCTTACAATGGTTCTCTAAATTTTCATTGGTGGAAACCTCCAGCCTTGCAAGCAGATGCGATGAAACGGGAGATGCAAACCACAAAAAGATTACAATTAACCCCATCTTTAAAGTTGTAAAATTCAATCCTGTAAAAATCATAAGTCCAATCAAAGAAAAACTGATTCCAAGGGTATCCCCCATTGCTGCTGCATGCATTCTGTTAAGAACATAGCCCAAATGAAAAATCCCATATAACTCTATCAAAAAAATTAAAAGACCACACAAAAGGAAGGCTCCGCCCGTAATTAATTTAATCCATTCAAGTATTTCCATGAGTTTCCTCTCCTTTCACATCAATCTCTTTGTTTTTGGATTCATGATTATGACGCTTTTCCTCATAAACTCCTATGTATACTTTGGAAATGACGATGACCGCCAAAAAACTTACCATGGCATAAATAAGACAGATATCCACTAAAAACCCTTCCTTTAACATAAGGGAAAGAACCGCTATCATAACCATTACCATCGTTCCCATCATATTGACAGCCACAATACGATCTGCAATGCGAGGACCCTTGACTGCACGGATCAGGCAGGCAAACAGCATAAGGGCAAGAATAATCAGAACCGTTATGTACATTCCCTGATAAATCGTTTCCATTTTAATCCATCCTTTCCAATTCTTTTAAAAGCGTGACAAATATGGAGCTGCTAATTCCCTCTGCCAGACTTTTATCCAGACAGTGTACCACATATTCATTTTCTTCCAATGATACGGTAATCGTCCCCGGAGTTAAGGTGATGCAGTTTGCAAGCATAATTCTGGCGGGCGTAGTCTTCAAATCCGTCTTAAAACGTACCACTGCCGGTTCAATCTCATATCTGGATGACATGATCATTTTAATTACAGCAAAATTAGCCTTAATAATTTCCTTAAATAAAACAAACACATAGTGAAGCATTTGAAATAATTTTTTGGCTAAAATAAGGTCGGTTCTAGGTTTGTAATTTAAGAATTTACACAAAAACCAATACATAAGTCCGGCAATCACCACACCAAAAGCAGCAATTTCCAATGTAAACTGCCCATTAAAAATAACCCATATCAAAAAGAACACCAGATACATTTTTACATCTTTTCCTTTCTATCTATCAATTCACATAGAAGCAGGTGTGGCTTATGCCAACACCTGCTTAATTTTTGCTTCCAGCTCATTTTTAGAAACTGCTCCAATTACCGTTTCTACTGCTTTTCCATCCTTAAAAAAGATAAAGGTAGGAATTGACATTACCCTGAATTCCCTGGCAAGCTCCTGATTTTCATCTACATTGCATTTGCCTATTTTACATTTTCCTTCATATGCTTCTGCCAGCTGTGCTACCAAAGGTGCCATCATTTTACAGGGACCACACCAGTCTGCATAAAAATCTACCAAAACCGGCATGCTGCTTTTTCTTACCTCTTCTTCAAAATTGTTATCTGTAACTTTCAGTTCCATAATCTGTTCCCTCCTTAAAATATCTATTCATTTTTGAATAGTATTTGTTATCTTTGAATGATATATTTATAAATAGGATTTCCTTTGGACGAGAATTTTTCTTCATATTCTGTCATCACATTACCTTCCATCATTTCCCTATCATGATGCAGGTCATAGGTAACTTTGAGCGCTTTCCATCCGGCAGGAATAAGTTCATCCAAGGCAAAATCAAATAAATCTTTATTATCTGTCTTAAACTCCAAAACACCGTCTTTTTTCAGAAACCTGTCATATCTGGCAAGAAACTCTCTGGATGGAAGTCTTCTTTTGGCATGTCTGTCCTTAGGCCATGGATCAGAAAAATTTAAATAAATCCTGTCAATTTCCTCTTGATCAAAAACCTCTGCAATATTTTCCGCGTCCATACGGATAAACAAAAGGTTCGGCAGGGGATTTTCTTCCATTTTTTGCAAGGCACGAAGCAGTACACTGGAATATTTCTCAATCCCTATATAATTTATATCGGGATTATTTTGGGCAAGCTCGCAGATGAACCTTCCTTTTCCCATCCCTACTTCTATTCTGATCGGGTGATCATTTCCAAATAGTTCGTTCCATTTTCCTTTTGCCTTTTCCGGTTCATGAATGACCAACGGACTTTCGGCTATAATATCTCTGGAACCTGAAATGTTTCTTAGTCTCATAAATATATACCTTTCTTCCAAACACATATTTTACATCATTTTTTTATAGAAGAAAAGAAGAAAATAAAAAGGTCTTGTCAAGTAAAAATTTCAAAAGTTAATTCCACCGCCCACTTATGCGGTGGAATTAACTTCCGCATAAGTAGAGTTTATTATTTCACACATTAGTGGTATGCTCATATCTGCCTTCTGACAGCAGTAGAAGGAGGCTCTATGAGCAAAT
>JAQXYZ010000096.1 GCA_029226935.1 Bacillota bacterium
GGTCTTACCAGAGTGCGTCAGTTTACGATTTCTGAGGGACATTTGATTGTCCGCCCTGATCAGATGGTAGAGGAGTTCAAGGGATGTATTGCTCTTGCAAAGCATGTGATGACGACCCTTGGACTGCAGGATGATATTACCTGGCACCTTTCCAAATGGGATCCCAATAACAGAGAAAAGTACATTGGTGAGCCCGAGGTTTGGGAGCAGACAGAGCAGCATATCCGTGAGATTTTGACAGAACTGGAACTTCCCTTCGTGGAAGATGTGGGAGAAGCAGCATTCTACGGACCGAAGGTGGATATCAATGCAAGGAATGTATATGGTAAGGAAGACACCATGATTACCGTTCAGTGGGATGCACTTTTAGCAGAGCAGTTTGACATGTACTTTATTGACCAGAATGGCGAGAAGGTAAGACCTTACATTATTCACAGAACCTCTCTTGGATGCTATGAGAGAACGCTGGCATGGCTGATCGAAAAGTATGAGGGTAAGTTCCCTACATGGCTGTGTCCGGTACAGGTAAAGGTACTTCCCATTTCCGATAAATATGAGGCATATGCAGAGAAGGTTAGGGCAGAACTTAAGAAAAATGGTGTCCTTGCAGAGACAGATAACCGTTCTGAAAAGATTGGATTTAAGATTCGTGAGGCAAGACTTGCAAGAATTCCTTATATGCTGGTAGTAGGACAGCAGGAGGAAGCTGACGGTACGGTATCTGTGAGAAGCCGTTTTGCGGGGGACGAGGGCGTGAAACCTCTTGGTGAATTTATTGATCAGATCTGTAAGGAGATTAGAACGAAGGAAATCCGCAAGGAAGAAGTGCAGGAAGAGAAGAAATAATAGAAATAGAAGAAACATGTACAGGCAGATTTTAAGCCTGTACATGAAGTGACAATGAGAAAGAGGCAAGGATGAACCGAAAGCTTAAGTGGGATGAAATCATAGGAATACTTTTTATGGCAGTCAGCGTGTGCTTTTTGTGTATTTCAATGTTTCTGAGCTTTAGCGATGACATCTGGTATGATGAGCTGTTTACCATGGGATTGATTAATCAGCCTTTGGGAGAACTGATTTCCATTACTGCCAGAGATGTTCATCCGCCTCTTTATTTTTTGATTGTAAAGTTGTTTGTGACAGTTGCCAAGGTGACAGGAGCAGGGATTTCCCAGGTGGCGGCTGCCAAACTGGCTTCGGTGTTTCCTTTTTTGTTGTGTTTCATATATGCAGTAACTAAGGTCAGAAAAAATTTTGGGATGCTGACGGCAGGGCTGTTCAGTTTCCTGCTTTTTTCCATGCCGCAGATTGCAGACTACACTGTGGAAATCAGAATGTATGGTTGTACTTTATTCTTTATCACGGCGGCAATGCTTCATGCCTTTGAACTGGTGCAGGGGAAGAAAAGTTATGTAAACTGGATTGCGCTGACACTCTATGCTTTGGCGGCCTGTTATACGCACTATTTTGCATGTGTAGCAGCATGCATGGTATATCTGTATCTGCTGATTGCATTGTGGAGGGAGCATAGACTTAAGGAAGAAATAAAGGCTTATCTGATCAGCGGCGTGTGCTGTGCGGTGGCTTATCTGCCGTGGCTGGTCTGTGTGGTAACCATGCAGGTAGGGCAGGTAAAGGAAAATTACTGGATACAGCCTCTTACATGGCGCAGCATAGGAGGGTGCGTGAAATTTCTGTTTAAGCCCTTTTTTGTCAATGAGACGGTAAATGGGGTGCTGGCAGTTCTTCTGTTTTTGTTGTACGCGGCATTACTTCTTGGTGTGGTTGTAAAGCTTTGGAGGGGAAGAAAGGAAGAAGTTACAGACAAAGAAAGTGTAATTAATGCAAAAGGCAGGCAGAGAGCCTTTTTTACAGTGGGCTGTGTCAGTATCCTTGCGGCAATCATTCTATTTGGTTTTCTTGCATCCATATTGATCCGTCCGATATTTGTATATCGATATATGATGCCGGCGGTGGGGGTGTTCTGGCTTGCTTTTGCAATTCTTGTTACGGACTTGAAAAACATAAAGTTTTGTCAAAGATTTATTATGATGCCTGTAATGGGATTACTTGTTGTTCTTGGCGTCAGGAACTATCGTGCTTTTTACGGGGAAGAAATGTGGAAAAAACTACAAATGGAGGATGCAGTGGAGGCACTTGCACAGATCGATGAGAAGGATGTGGTGGTCTTTAATTTTGACCAGACACAGGCAGTTGTGTCCTACTATTTAAATAAGGATTCTTATCTGTGGTATGGAGAGCCGGAAGATTTAATACAGGAAATGTACCCCGGCGTTCATGCACTTGTAGATGGTGAATTTACGGATGAAGCAGGAATTTCAAGGCTGCAGGAGCTATTAAAAGAAAATGGAAAAATCTGGTTTTTGGGAAGTGGAAATGCCAGAGAAGAAATTTTGGAAAAATGGGAAAATGCAGGAATGAAAGCAGAGGAAACAGCCAGTGTAATGATTGAAAGATACTGGTTTAATATTTACAGGATTACGGAAAAATAAAAATCAGATGAATAGATCGGAACAATCATTGCCATACTAATTACTGCTACAATGTTGAAGGAGGTATGACGATGGCTGATTTAAAATGTTCCGTAAAAAATTGCGTATACAACAAGAGTGAGTACTGCAGCAAAGGTGATATTCTTGTAGGCGGCAAGCATGCTGAAACAAAGGATGATACCTGTTGCGAAAGCTTTGCACAGGAAGGAAAGGATCATGTTACCAGTGCTTTAGAACATCCCAGCAAGATGATCAGCATTGACTGTGAGGCAGTAAAATGTATTTATAATTCCAATTATAAATGTACTGCTGAACATGTGGATATTAAGGGCTGTGGCGCCTGTGACTGCAGGGAAACAGCCTGTGCAACCTTTACAGAAAAATAATCTGCTTAAGATTGAGTACCTGCCTTTTCAAATTTCATGAAAGGCAGGTACTTGATTAATCCCGGAAATTATGGTTAAATCAATGTTAGTGGTGTGATGTTTGAGGAACTGTGTCTATGAAAAAAAGATGGGTTGTTTTAGCGCTTTTCATTCTTCTTTTAACAGGCTGTGGAAAGACAGTTACAGTGGCTGACATTTCGTCGGAGGATGAGGAAGCAGAGTACATAAAAGTACAGGAATTTGAAATGAAAGAACAGGAGCCGGAAAGCGGAAGGGAAGATGTAAGCTATTGTGCTGTCCTTATTCCGGAAGGATATCAGGAGTCGGAAGAAATTCCGGGAATGTATCTTCA
>JAQXYZ010000097.1 GCA_029226935.1 Bacillota bacterium
GCAAGCTTCCAGCCATTTGTCCTTATGGACGACCAAAAGCATCGCTTTTGCCAAAGATTTTCTGCCTGAGAAAACATGTAAGCTCCTTCGCAGATTGCTTTACCGGAATGGTTTCGTTCTTTGTAGTATATTGGCTTCTCCCATATTCGTGTGGAGAAACGGAGTGTGGCAAAGAAGAAAACTTCTCCGAAAGCGACATATGCGGAATGTTAGAACAACCTGTTGGCTGGATTCTATCACCAGAACTGCTTCAGGCATCGAAGATGACTGTTTTCCATAGGACAGTTGGTAGGGAAGTTTACTTACCTTTCCAACTGTTATGGAAAAAAGGAAGGCAGTTCGTCTTGTGCCATGCCAAGCCCGACTAGCGGAGCGGATTAGGGTTTGGCTCGGGGTAAATCCAGACAGCTTTGGTTGTTCTTACGTTCTGGCATCCTGGGCGCAGGAGGAGAAATTTTCTTCTTCATTTAATCCACAAAACCCGCATCTTTTTGATCAGTCTCATTATAGTTATGTAATTTCAATAAGTCAATGTACAACCCCTGTTTAAAAATGCCATATCTTTTATTCTACATTGCGTATAAATTCTCCTCTTTTCACAAATACTATTTCCAGAAATGGAGGAATTTTGATTATGAAAGCAACTGGAATCGTACGTCGTATTGATGATCTCGGACGCGTAGTTGTTCCCAAGGAAATCCGGCGTACCTTAAGAATACGAGAAGGCGATCCTCTGGAAATCTTTACCGACCGGGATGGCGAGATTATCTTAAAAAAATATTCCCCTATTGGAGAAATGGGCGGTCTGGCACAGCAGTTTTGTGAATCTGCTTCTCAGATCTTAAACGCCACCGTAGGCGTCAGCGATCATGACACCTTTCTGGCAGCTGCTGGTACGGATAAGAAAATCCTGTTAGGAAAAATGATTCATGAAGATTTGGAAGGCTTTCTTCAGGAACGACAGGTTGGTTCCACGAAAACCTTATCTTCTGATTTCCCATCTCTCGTAGATGGATTTGAACTTCCTTATAAAAAAAATATAGCAGCCACCATCCTCAGTCAAGGAGATGTGATCGGAAGCATTGTTATCCTCGATCGAGAGGATGCAGAGGCTCTGACAATCGCCAAAACCGGCTCCATTCTTCTGGGAAAACAGATGGAATAACAAAATTGGCTCTCGCTTCTATATGCGAAGAGCCAATTTTATTGTTTATCAATTCTTCAAATATTTCTTCAAAAACTGTCCTGTATAGGACTTCTCTACGTTACAGATTTCCTCTGGTGTTCCTTGGGCAATTACGGTACCACCGCCATCTCCGCCCTCTGGACCCATATCAATAATATAATCTGCCGTCTTGATTACCTCCAGATTGTGCTCGATCACAACAACTGTGTTGCCACCTTCGCTTAGCTTCCTTAAGATGTCTACCAGCTTATGAACGTCGGCAAAATGAAGTCCTGTCGTAGGCTCATCCAGTACATAGATGGTCTTTCCAGTACTTCTTCGGCTCAACTCTGTAGCAAGCTTGATTCTCTGTGCTTCCCCTCCAGATAAAGTCGTGGATGGCTGTCCCAGACGAATATAGGATAATCCCACATCATTTAACGTCTTGATCTTTCGATAGATACTCGGTACATTTTCAAAAAATTTGCATGCCTCTTCTACCGTCATATCTAATACGTCGTAGATGCTCTTGCCCTTATACTTTACTTCTAATGTCTCACGATTATATCTTTTTCCACCACAGACTTCACATGGTACATACACATCCGGCAGAAAATGCATCTCGATCTTAATAATTCCATCACCGCTGCAGGCTTCACAACGTCCGCCTTTTTTATTAAAACTGAACCGCCCCTTATTATATCCTCTTGCTTTGGCATCCTTGGTCATAGCAAACAATTCTCTGATCTGATCAAATACTCCCGTATAAGTGGCAGGATTGGATCTTGGCGTCCGTCCAATCGGAGACTGATCGATCGCAATAATCTTGTCTAGCTGCTCGATTCCCTCCATTCCTTTGTGCTTTCCTGCTTTTACCTTGGCACGATTCAATTCCTTGGCCAAACGCTTGTATACAATGCTGTTGATCAATGAACTTTTTCCAGAACCAGATACACCTGTTACACAGGTCATTACACCAAGCGGAATCTCCACATTGATATTCTTTAAATTATTCTGAGCGGCTCCTAACACTTTCAAAAATCCCGTCGGCTTCTTGCGCTCTGTCGGAACTGGAATTTTGATCTTACCACTTAAATATGCTCCAGTAATGGAATTTTCCGCCTTCATAATCTCTTCCGGAGTTCCCTGGGCAACCACTTCTCCTCCATGCTCTCCAGCTCCTGGTCCAATATCTACGATATGGTCTGCTGCCAACATGGTATCCTCATCATGCTCGACTACGATCAGGCTATTTCCCAGATCCTTTAAGTTCTTAAGTGTCCTGATCAGCTTATCGTTATCCCGTTGATGAAGGCCAATGCTTGGTTCATCCAGGATATAGGCAACCCCTACCAGGCCGCTGCCAATCTGAGTGGCAAGGCGGATTCTCTGTGCCTCTCCCCCTGACAGCGTTCCTGTCGCTCTGGATAAGGATAAATATTCCAATCCCACATCTATCAAAAATCCGATGCGCGCATGAATTTCCTTTAAAATCTGAGCTCCGATCAGCTGCTGGCGTTCCGTCAGCTGCACCTCGTTAAAAAACTGTGCAATCTTCCCAATGTTCATATCACAGAGCTGTGCAATATTTAATCCTCCTATCGTTACCGCAAGAGAAGTCGCCTTCAATCTCTGTCCATGGCAGGTATCACACGGTGTGACGGTCATATAGGCCTCATATTCTGCCTTCATTCTTTCTGAGGATTCCCGATATCTTCTCTGAACATTCTTGACCAGCCCCTCGAAGGCAACATCGTAGACCCCTTCTCCTCTCTGCCCTTTATAATATACTTTAACAGAATGTCCATCTGTGCCATAAAGAATGATATTCCTTGCCTCTTCACTCATCTCATTAAATGGCGTATGCAGATCAAATCCATATTCCTTGGCAAGGGCATCCAGAATTGCTCTTGTATAGCTTTTTTTGTCAGTACAAGACTGCCATCCCATAACAGTAATGGCTCCATCTGCAATACTTATGGATGGATCCGGAATCATCAGCTCCAAATCAAATTCCATCTTATACCCAAGACCAAAGCAGTCTGGACAGGCCCCAAAAGGATTATTAAAGGAAAA
>JAQXYZ010000098.1 GCA_029226935.1 Bacillota bacterium
GTCAGTACATAATCCTTTCCCTCAAAGGAAACCGCATACTTATACTGAAGCTCAATACACAATTCCGCCGGCATTCCCTGCCCGGTAAGTTCCTCCCCTTTGTGCTTCAGACACTCCTCCATCTCCGACTTGCTGCCGGTGTTCATATATTTCATCACTTCAGCCACGTCCGTTACATATAAATCACTCTTAATTCCAAATGTCGTAATTAAATTAGGGCTTTTCATGGTTGCTGTAGTATTAACCAGAATCAGCACAAACAGCGTACACAGGCAAAATGAAATCATGATGGTTACAAAACGCCTCGGACTGCTGATCACATCATTGACTGCCAGGTAAAGACCAGTTCCCACATGACTTTTTCCAATCCGGTAAATGGTTTTTTTCTTATATCGCTCCCCGGTCTGGCCGGAGCGGATCGCATCAATGGGAGATGCCTTTTTTACTTTTCCGGTACACAGGTATGCAAAAAGAACGATCACAGCTATCACAAGCAGTGTCCCGGACAGATTCACAAGCAGTGCATTCTTATTTCCCAGAACCATGTTGTCGCTGACCGACCGAAGCAGCATATTTCCAAAGGGAATGCTGGCAAAAAAGCCTGCTGCCGCTCCAACTTGCGCCATAAACAAATACTTGAACAGGTATAGCCCCCGAATCTTTGCATTAGTAATTCCAATGGCTTTCATGACACCAATTTCCCGGAACTCTTCTGCAATGGTAAAAGAAATTGAAAACTTCAGCACCACAAAAGAAACGATGATCAGGCAGATGCTTAAAATCAGAATCACGAAGGCAACAATCATATCCATCACATAGCACATCTGAATCGTTGACCGGCTCCCATCAAAAACTACGTTGGTAACCTCAGACATGGCGGAGGTCATTTCCCTGACATCCTCTGTATCGATATAGCAGATCTGCCCCCGATAATGTGCCTGAATCTCTTCGTTTCCTAATAACGTCTGTACATCCGTATCGTTTAATATCAGCCGGGTATTCCCCATAAAGTCAGAACCCAGCAGGGCATCCTTTGCCTTTCCGTCAAGCTCCAGCGTCAGTTTTACTCCACTGTGCTCCAGCTGTATGCAGTCTCCCTCCTTGAGATGGTTCTCTTCCATGAAATCCCCCGAGGCATAGGCGTGTCCTCTTTCTATGGTTTTGATCTTCTCATTTTCCTTGTCAAAGAAGGAGATCGCCGAGCCCTTCAGGGACTGAAAAATCAGCGTATTTTTGGTTTCTATCTCCTTCCCGTCCATGGCAGAAAGATTGTCCTGTGATCCGAAGATCACATTCTCCATACGGTAATCATTCACTGCCGGCTCTGTGGCAAGCATTTCATCCAGACATCCCACGGCACCATCGCCCATTGTGATGATAATAAAATCCCCGATTCCGGCCTTATCCAGATAATAGTCCGTACCATTCATCACAGTAACCACATTGTTCATGCCACTTGCCACAAACATGGATGCCAGCACAATGAAAATCAGAAGTATGAGATTCATGGTCTTTTTTCTTTGCAGGTCTTTCTTTAGTATCCTGAAAAACATTGGTTTTCTCCTTTCTACATTACCGAGCTCATGAATCTATCATACAGGAGAAATTATTAAACAATCCTTAAATCCCAATCAAACCTTACGCCTTTCGTACAACCACCGTCACCCGGAACCGGGTTCCGTCCATCTGCGCGAAAACCTCCCCATCCATCTTTCGCATCAGATCTTTGCATATGTACAGCCCCAGCCCGCTCCCCTTAACACCATGGCTGTTGCTTCCCCGGTAAAAGGAATCAAACAGGTGGGGCAGCTCTTCTTCCTTTAACGTACACCCCGAATTCTCAACAGAAATCAGCCGGCAGTCTTCCTCATCAGCATAGAAAATCCGAATAGCAATGCCATCTCCATACTTGATGGCATTCTCCATGACGTTCTGCAGCACCTCAACAAGACGGTTTTCATCTCCCTTGAGCAGACAGTCCGTCAGTTCGTCCATGACAAGTTCCGTGTGCGTTGCCAGAAGCTTATCCCGATAATAAAGCTCCAAGGAACGCATGACATTTGACAAATAAAACTCCCCTTCCTGCACCTTCAGATTTAAGAAGTCCTCTCTGGAAGCAGTAACAATCTCATTGACATACTTTTCAATTTCTTTGGCATTTCTGCTAATTCCCTGCAGGGCCCCAGTCCTCTTCTCCTCATCGTCATATAGGTTTTCGGACAATGCCCTGGTGTATAGTTCGATGGCTGCAAGAGGCGTCTTAATGTCATGAGACAGCGACAAAATCAGACTCTTCTTTTCCTTCTGAAACTCTAATTCCTTCTGGCGATCACTCTCTAAATGGTCTCTGAGCATGTCCATCCCCCAGAGGAAACGTCCAAAAAATCTGCTCTTTTCCGCCTTGATCGGCACGGACAAATTCCCTTTCGCCAATTCACAGGTCAGTTCGCTCATGTTATGAAACGGTTTTAATACTTTCTGTCCTATGTAAATCAGAAAAACCAGCATTAAAATAAACAGGCATCCAAAAGCGATATTCATAGGGACAAGCGTACCCTGCGCTTTCGTCTGCCTGTATGAAATTCGGTAGAGCTTACCTGCTGCCTGCTCCACCACATAATCCTCATTACAGTTTTCTTCCGGCACAAATTCACGGACACTTACAATCGTATGATATTTGGACAGATCAATGTCTTCTGCCGGCTTTTCCTGCAGCTCCTTTGCCACTCTCGCCGTCTCTACCCGGTATATCCTGCCGGAATCCCTCCTGCTGTTCAACAAATAAATCCCATTACAGATAAAGATTACCAGAAGCGTAATCCCCAGCATTACAACTGCAAATCTTTTATATTTACTCAAATCGGTATCCCACTCCCCATACAGTGATAATGTGTTTTGGTTTCTTTGGCTCCTCCTCGATTTTTTCACGAAGCCACTTGATATGTACCGTCAGTGTCTGCAGCTCCGAATCGCTGTCACTGCCCCATATCGAATTAAATAGGTATTCCTTCTTAAGAGTAGAGTTCTTATTCTCAATCAAAAGCTTTAATAGAGCAAATTCCTTCTCTGTTACATCTACAGATTTTCCCTTTACCATGAGTGTGCGGTTGATAGTATTTAAGCGCAGATTCCCCTCAACGATTTCCTCCATGGCATATTTTCGCTTAAAAATCCCTCTGATCTTGGCAAGCAGAATGTCAATGTCATAGGGTTTTTCAATATAATCGTCCGCACCCAGATTGAGTCCTTTAAGCTTGTCCTCTTTATCCGTTCTGGCACTGACAATCAGAATATGTGTATTGGAGTTCTCACGAATCTTAGAGCACACGGCAAACCCATCCATTCCCGGAAGCATAATGTCCAGCACCACTAACTTCGCGCCGTACCGCTCATAGAGCTCCATGGCCTTCTCTCCGGTCGCAGCCACACTCACGGTATAATTCTCTTTTCTCAGAAAATCGCACAGAAGTGTGCCAATTTCCTTATTGTCTTCTACAATCAAAATATCTAACATACGGTATCCGAAATCCTCTTTTTTACTTTCATCTTACCATTATTCCCCTGCCGGTTCAACGCATATATCGAATGTTCGATCCGTTAATACTATAGTCCACTTGTTATTTGTGATGACATCGAAATATGGTTATTGAATAAACTATAAATTTTCAAATACATAATAAATGCTTATATACATATTATATTTATATGCAATTCTCTTACATTGTATTGCAATATGCAGTTTTCATGTTATAATTAACTCATAGAAGGGAGTGATATATATGGCACAATCAACTATTTCCGCAAGAATTGATAGTAATGACAAAGCTGCATTTGACCTATTCTGTTCAAGAGTTGGTCTGAATACCTCCAGCGTCATTAATTTATTTGTTAAAAAGGTAATCAGCGAGAATCGCATTCCTTTTGAAGTTTCCGCACCTGCAACTATTTCTTTAGAGGAAGGACGCAATGCCTTCTACCGTCTAAGAGAAGAAGCAAAAGAAAATGGTCTGCAAGATATGTCACTTGATGAAATCAATGCTGAGATTGCCGCTGTACGTACAGGAAAGTAGGTGATCCAGTGCAATATCCTGTAGTAATCGATACAAATATTTTAGTATCTGCTTTGCTTTCCAAACACTCTGATGCAGCTACTGTTCAAGTTGTAGATGCTTTGTATGATAAAAAAATCATACCTGTGTATAACGAAGAAATTCTTCAAGAATATGAAAATGTATTACATCGTAAAAAATTCAATTTCTCTGAATATGTTATACAAACAGTTATTCATTCTATTCGGGATAATGGTATCTGTGCAGAACGACTTGCATCAAACGAAACTCTTCCTGATCCAAAGGATCTTGTTTTCTATGAAGTATGTATGGCCAAGCGTGATGAAGAATGCATGCTTGTTACCGGAAACATGAAGCATTTTCCTGCCAAACCATTTATAGTTACACCTAATGAACTTTTGGAGATCATCAAAGATAAAATGTAAGCAGTCCACCGCATGAATTTATAAATTTCCGATACAAATTATCCACAGACTATGATATAATCTGACATACGGAGGGACCCGCACGCTGTGTGGAAACCCATCATACAAAGGAGAAGCGATTATGAAAACTTTTATCGGAAATGGAACGGGGGCTGCGGAGTCTGCCGTAAACCAGGCACTCCAAGGGCTTGATTCACCCTCAGCCATCATCTTTATTGCGCCCTATGGGGCGTTGGAAGTAGCTGCCAGAATAATTAGGGAGCGTTTTCCTGACACCCCATCCATCGGAACGATCGGCACGAAGTTCCACAACGGAATCGTGGGAGACACAAACATTGTCGTGCTCGGATTTTTTGAGGATGCAAAAGTTTCCTGCGGCGTCATGGAACATATTGATCTGTATCCGGCAGTCTCCATCCGCAAGGTGGAGAAAAGCATTGCGGAAATTGCTCCCGGCAAAGACAATTCTGTCTGCGTGGAGTTCTGTACCTGTGCAGAGGAAATGCTTGTAACCACACTTTTCCTTGCATTACAGCCAAAGGGAATCCCCATGATCGGAGGAAGCGCATTCGGCGCACCGGACGGCAAGGCATCCATTGTGGCCTGCAACGGCAAGGTTTACGAAAACGCCTGTGTTTATGCCCTGATCAAAAATACGACCGGACGTATTCGTGTCTACAAAGAAAACATTTACAGCAAGGCTAGTGATCAGTGCTATTATGCCACAAAGGTTGACACCAAACGGAAGGCATTGATCCAGATTGACAACCGTCCTGCAGCAGACGTGTACAGCGAAGCACTAAATGTCCGCAAGGAGAATATCATCGGAAACGTACTGCAGAATCCCATCGGTCGTGTCGTAGGGGATCAGGTATTTATCTCCTCCATGAAGGAAATGGGGGCAAATGGAGAGCTGGTTAACTTCAAACAGATCAACCGTAATGACTGTATCTATTTTCTCAAACGTGACGATTATGACCAGATCGAAAAAGAAACCCGCAGGCAGATTCAGGCTGATGCACACCGGATTTCCCTGGTGATATCCGTGGATTGCATTTATCGCTATCTGCTTTACCAGCAGGAGCATTATCTGGATACCTACCGGAAAGACATGGCTGCTCTGGGGAATTGGGTCGGTGTTGTTACCGGTGGAGAGCAGTTTAACAACCAGCACGTGAACCAGACCATGGTTTGCGCCGTATTTGAAGATTAAGTCAAAGGATAAGGGGGAAAAATATGTTTAAAAAGATACGAAATGCAGGCTCTGCGGAGCAGAAGGAACAGCAGAATAAGCTCACCGATAATCGTGATGAACTGAAAAATAATCTGCGGGCAATGGCCTTTTTGAGTAAATCCGTTCTCGATGGGAAGGAAAAACTTCTGGAAGAGGAAGTAAAATCCGAAAAAGAACTGGAAGAGATTAACGATTCATACAGCCAGGTCATTGCAGATAACAGCCGTATTACACAGGAAATCGGCGACATGGAAAAGGACGTGACAGGCGTAGGAGAAGCCTCCGAGGATCTTTACCAGATCGTAAAAAATGTTTCCGATATCTCCCTGCAGGCCAAAAACAACATGACCCAGCTGGAGGAAAGCTCCGAGAAGGTATCCGTGCAGTTTGAAGAAATTGAAAAGGTATATGACGAATTCCAGAAACGTTTCAGCGAGATCCAGAGTGCAATGAAAAGCATCATCCAGATTGCCAACCAG
>JAQXYZ010000099.1 GCA_029226935.1 Bacillota bacterium
GAAGCGGCATAAACTGCTGCCTACTCCAGGATTTTCCATTTCATCAAATCCTGAGTTAGCCTCTTCCTAACAACCATTCAGCAATATCAACTATCTGAATCCCTTCATACTGATACTTATCATGTCTTGTTCTGGCAATCAGCATTCTTGGATAAGCATCCTTTATTTTCAAGAGTGGATCTACCTCTCTAGCAAATGTTGCATCACCGGAAATGTCATCTGATACCTGAATATAGATTTTTTCACTGCGTTTTATAGCTACAAAATCAATCTCTTTTTTATATAGGACCCCGACATAAACTTCATAGCCTCTTCTAAGCAATTCAATCGCTACAATATTTTCCATTATCCGGCCATAATCATAATTCTTTGTACCAAGTTTTGCATAACGAAATGAATGGTCGCTCAGATAATATTTTTCCGATGAAGCAAGGTATTTTTTCCCTCGAATGTCATATCTTCTGACCTTATAAAATGCATACGCATTACACAAATAATCCTGATATGCTCCTACTGTTTTATGATTAATTTTTTCAAGATTATGCGTCAATGTATCTGCAATTTTTCTTGATGATGTGATGTTCGAAATATTATCCATCATAAATTCTGAAATCTTGTCCATTAAAACAACATTTCTGATTTTATACTTCTGCCTAATATCCCTTACTATCAGTGTGTCATACACATCTGCAATATATTTCATACGTTCTTCTTGATTCTTATATACATAAGAACCAGCCATACCGCCATCCATTAGGTAAGAATCAAAAGCTTCCTGCACATTTCCCGGTTTATAATAATCTACATATTCAGCAAACGAAAAGGGATATACCTCTATCTCGTAAGTTCTTCCTGTAAACAATGTGGCTAAATCACTGGATAATAAAAACGCATTTGAACCGGTAATGTAAATATCGAAATCCCCAGATGAATGTAAACTGTTAATAACTAATTCAAATCCTTCACACATTTGCACTTCATCGATAAAAACATAATTATTTTTCTTCTTTTCAAAATGCGCTTCTACATACTCATTTAATCTATGATATTCTTTTAGTTCTTCAAATTTAAGTTTTGTCAAATCAACAGAAATGATATTTGCTTCTGTATCATTTTTTTCAATCCATTCCGTATATTCCTCTAAGAGCTTAGATTTTCCAGATCTTCTAACTCCTGTTATAACCTTAATATCTGGCGTCCCCTTTAAATCAATCAGCTTTTGCAAATAATTTGAACGTTCTATTAATTTCATCACAACCACCGCCTCTAAAAATATTATAGTATTCTATTTCCCAAAAATCAATTTTTTTATTATTGGGAAATAGATCGAATCGCACATGATTACGATTCCATAACTTTTTATTCAATGTAATATTTTACCTTGATTCACCCGAAAATGCCCCCGCAACCTAAGTTGTAATTTAGACACTATCAGAGATTTAGTAGGTCACGAAGATGAAAGAACAACTTTAAGATGCTACTGCTTTAACAGACAGACCGAGTCACAGACACAAGAAAGCATTGAACGGGCATTAAGCCTTTAAAGTATTGGCATTAGAAGTGTAATCATGTGTAATCAAACTTTTTAAAACAAAAAAATCGGGAAGTCTTTTATTTAAGGCTTCCCAACTCTTAAGCAAGAGCGCGAGACGGCGCAAGACGTCCGGTGGACGTCTGCTTTGCGCGGACCGAAGCGGAGCGGAGACCTCGAACCTTCGAGCCCCGGCGGGGCTCGATTGCAACAAAAAAGACATCCTACGGATGTCTTTTTGTTGTAATATAGAGCGCGAGACGGGACTCGAACCCGCGACCCCGACCTTGGCAAGGTCGTGCTCCACCAACTGAGCCACTCGCGCATTTTACTCATCCGTACCTGACGGACAAGTAATACTATACATGATGAATTTATTTTTGTCAACAAAAAATTCAAAAAATATTTTAATATTTTTTGAAATATTTTTTGAAAGCTTACCCTCGTGTTTTCTTTTCGGCTTTTCTTCGCAGATAATACTCTGCAGAAGCTGTCATTAATACGTCAGAAGAAGAGTTCAATGCGGTTTCCACAGAATCCTGAATAACGCCAATGATAAAGCCCACTGCAACTACCTGCATTGCCACCTCATTCGAAATACCAAACAGGGAGCATGCCAAAGGGATCAAAAGCAATGAGCCGCCTGTCACGCCCGAAGCACCACAAGCAGATAGTGTTGCTACAACACTGAGAACCAGTGCAGACGGAAGATCTACTGATACTCCAACCGTATTGGCTGCTGCCAGTGTCATGACTGTTATGGTAATTGCTGCGCCATCCATGTTGATGGTAGCTCCCAGAGGAATGGACACGGAATAATAGTCTTCATTCAATCCCAGCTTTTTGCAAAGCGCCATATTCATGGGAATATTAGCCGCAGAGCTTCTGGTAAAGAACGCTGTAAGCCCGCTTTCCTTCAAGCAGGTAAATACCAGTGGATAGGGATTTTTTCTCATGCATAAGAATGCCACCAGCGGATTAGTTACCAATGAAATAAAAAGCATACATCCAACCAGTATTAATAACAGCTTTCCATAATCAGCAAAAATATTTAACCCTTTTTCGGAAACTGTATTAAACACAAGACCCATGATACCAAAGGGTGCAAGATTGATAATTCCCTGCACCGCCATACTGACTGCAGCAGATAAATCGGTCAGCAGATTTTTGGTAACATCAGATGCCTTTCTTAAAGCTACTCCAAAGATGATTGCCCATGCAAGAATACCAATATAGTTTCCTTCTGCAATTGCACCAATTGGATTTGCCACCATATTCAGCAGCAGATTTCTGATTACCTCAAGGACGCCTTCGGGCGCAGAAGCTGCCACTGCCTCATCCGCAAGTTCCAATGTCAGCGGGAAAAGGAAACTGGCTGCTGTTGCAACACAAGCTGCAATCAATGTGCTTGCAATATACAGTATAACTACTGTCCTCATATTACTGCCGGTTTCTCCCTTTGAACCGGCAACAGAGCTGATTACCAGCACAAATACCAGCACAGGGGCTATCGCCCGCAAAGCTCCGACAAACATAGTACCAAGCCATTCCAGAACAGTAAACTGAGGAACCACAATCCCCAAAACTGCCCCCAGAACGAGACCAATCACAATTCTAATAACCAAGCTTAAGCCACACCATTTTTCAAGTAATTTCTTCATTGTCAATTCTATTCCACCTTATCCCTGTATTTTACACGATAAATTCTTCTAAGCGACTCATCTATGCGCTCCACCGTTATAGTTCCGCTGTTTACTGCATCAAGCACTCCCTGATAAGCGGTTTTGTAGTCCTCCGGCATCAAAATCATATCAGCACCGGCCTGCAATGCCTTTACCGCCGCTTCATCCGCTGTATAGTAATCGGTAATTGCAGTCATATTCATAGCATCAGTAATAACAATGCCATCATATCCAAGTTGTCCCCTTAATATCTCCGTAATCATCTTTTCGGAAAGGGATGCAGGTGTGTTATCTCCCGTCACATTATGAGCAGAAAGGTGACTGACCATTACAAAATCAGTTCCGGCTTCGATTCCCGCCTGATAGACAGGAAAATCTACTGCATTAAAATCATCCAGAGACTTTTTAGTATTTGCCATACCTTCATGTGTATCCTCTGTGGTATCTCCAAGCCCTGGGAAATGTTTCAGGCATGCGCTGACACCCATGCTCTGCATTCCCTTTACAACACCTGCCACCATAGGAGCTACCAGATTGGGATCAGATCCAAAAGATCGAGCTCCGATTGTAGTGTTTCCCTCGGCTACGACATCTGCTACCGGTGCAAAGTCCAGATTGAATCCAAACCCGGAAAGATAAGCGCCGATATCTGCACCTGCCTCCTGCGCTTTCGCCGCATCACCTGTCGCCCCGATATCTGCCATACTTCCCACATTCTCAGCAAGACCTTTTTCCGCAACACGGCTTACTTTACCGCCTTCCTCATCAACACCCAGAAAAATGGGATACTTGCTCCAGTTTCTTGTATTGGAAAGCATTTCTCTCAACTGATCTGCACTTTCAATATTCTTGGCAAAATAAATCAAACCGCCTACTGCATTCTCCCCCAGTTTTTCTTTCGTAGTCTCTCCTGCCCTGACTACTGTATCCGTATCCGTGAGCGCCTCCGGCGTAATCATAAAAAGCCCTGCCACCTTATCCTCAACCGGCATCTCTGCTATACAGGCATCCACAATTTCATCCAGATAACTCTTTTCCTCCACCGGCTCTTCTGACGCAGTAGGTGCCTCCACTACAACCGGCGCTTCCTCCTGTGAGAGTTCTTCCAGCTGCTTCTGCAATTCCTCTGCCTGCTGCTTATCCCGCACTCCCGACATGATTTTGCTGACTCCTATAATCCCTCCGATAATCAACAGCGCAAGAACTACAACCAAAACCGTATATGCGATAATCTGATTTCTGATCCTTCTCTTACGTCGATATTCTCTTCTATCTATCTCTTCATCAAATACTTCGTTATTTGCCATAGCTTCTATCCCTCCGTACAAACATTATCATACATTATTTATCTTCTGATTTCCACATGAATTTGTATAAAGCAAGCTAAATTCCTGAAATAACTTTGACGAATAAAAGTATCAACACAAAAACAATGACGGGACGCACAATTTTACTTCCATTTCTAATGACAAGTCCCGAACCGACATAGTGACCTGCAAAGCAGAAGAAAGCACCGGTCAATCCATATGCCAAATTCACATGACCACTCATAAGAAAAGTAACCAATGCGGCAATGTTGGACGAAAGATTAATCAGTTTAACATTTCCGGAGGCTGTTCGGACGTCCATTCGTGCAATATGGGTCAGGGCAAGAAGAAGAAATGTACCGGTGCCCGGGCCATAGAAGCCATCATAACACCCAATGACAAAGGCACTTATACATACAATCAACAACCGTTTTGGAAACGGAAATGAAACATCATATTCCGGCTCCTTCTTATCCAAAAGAACAATAACCGCAACCACGGGAAGTATGATCAGCATCATCCTTTTCAGAAAAGCATCACTGGTAAGTAAAACCAGCCTTGCCCCCAGAAAAGAACCCAACAATGCCATTATAATACCGGGAAGTGCCAACATCCTGTCCCAAAAACCATTCTTACAATATCTTATGGTGGAGACAGTTGTTCCCACAGATGACGCAAGTTTGTTAGTCGCAATCGCACTGTGAGGGGGAAGTCCTGAAATCAAAAATGCAGGAAGAGAAATCAGCCCTCCTCCACCTCCAATGGAATCCACCAGACCTGCCAGAAATGTTAATGGACATATAATAAAAAACACACTCAAATTCATAGTACTTGTTCCATTTCCTCTTTAATTTCTCAATTACACATTCCAAATATATTATTTATACTTTAAGCCATTGGAATGTCAAGAAAATTCCTGTATTTTTTACATGACTAAGCGGGTATCAATCCTTCTTGATTAATACCCGCTTCTAAACTATGCTATCCAATGGTCCTTACCTCTCTTTTCTCTTTTTCATTTTGGATAAGTTTCGCTATTCAGTTTTGCTTTTCTCTTTCGTATTTTTCCTCTTTTTCTTTTGTACGGGTGTACTGTAACGTTTAATCCTTTTCTTTAGTAAGTCGTTACCTTTTCTTCTGTACTTGATACGAATTAGAACTTCGCTTTCTTCTGTACTTCATTCTTTTGTACTTTAAAAGCTTTCTTTCACATTTCTGTTATCTGATTATGAAATCAAATAACTCATCTTATGTTTCTGGTGGTCCGTACCTTCCTTTCATTAAGATTATCTATGTGAATTTCTTTTTTGTAATTTCATTATATACAAGCCATGGTTATTTGTCAACACATTTTTTAATTTTTTTATTTATTTTTCCATTTTTTTCTTATTGTAATATTTTTATCTGTTTTATTGGTATATTTTGTCAAATTTTCTCATAATTTCCTTTAATAATTATTGCCAATACAATGAGATTACATGAACCACTATAGAATGTGGTGTACTCTCCGTTTTTTCTTATGGAACATCTCTGAACATTGGTCTATAATGTAAGAGATAAACGAGCAGACAGTCTCTGAAACGAAGGAGGATACCTATGACAAATAAACAACTTGCATTCCGCACGGCAGTGGAGAACATTATCAAAAAATTAAAACTGAGAAATATGGAGGGATACTTCTTTGAAGACAGTGCCTCCTGTGTAAAGGCAATCACCGATCTGATGGAGGAAGGCTCCATCATCAGCTGGGGCGGCAGCGAATCCATTAAGGAATGTGGTCTGATGGACGCTATCAAAAAGGGTAATTATACTCTGATTGACCGTACCACTGCCAAGACACCCGAGGAAAGCCGGGAGCTTTATGCCAAAGCAGTGCTTTCTGACTACTATCTGATGAGCACTAACGCAATTACATATGACGGAGAACTGATTAATATTGACGGAAACGGCAACCGCGTAGCATGTCTGATCCACGGTCCCAAAACCATCATCATGGTAGTAGGCATGAATAAGCTGGTATCCGATGTCCAGTCAGGCTGTGCAAGAGTCCGCAATACTGCGTCTCCTGCCAATGCCCAGCGTCTTAACAGGAACACACCTTGCTTCCTAAACGGAAGATGCGGTGACTGCTTATCTGCGGATTGTATGTGTAATCACATTGTTGTTACCAGAAGAAGTGGCATTCCCGGCAGAATCAAGATATTTTTTGTAGCCGAGGAACTGGGATACTAAGATACAATTTTAAATAGAAACAGGTATTCTCCAAAAAGCAAATTACATGCCTTTAGGGAAATACCTGTTTTATTTTTAGCCTTTGTAATGATTTTCTGACAGCACACAATTAAAATCAGATTAACGGATACTTGTCTGTCAGTTTCTGAACAATTGCCCTTGCTTCGGGAATCTTCTCCTCGCCGCCCTTAACAATCAAAGCGATTGCCTCTGCAATCTGATTCATGTCTTCTGTGTTCATTCCTCTGGAGGTAACGGCAGGCGTACCAAGACGGATACCGCTGGTTACAAAAGGAGACTTGGGATCGTTGGGAATGGTATTCTTATTTGCTGTGATATGTGCCTCATCCAGCATCTTCTCAACAGCCTTTCCGGTAAGATCAAATGTGGTAAGATCCATCAGCATCAGATGATTGTCTGTACCACCGGATACAATCTTAATTCCCCTGTCTGTAAGTCCTTTGCAAAGTGCCTGTGCATTATCCACAATGTTTTTCTGATATGTTTTGAAATCATCTGAAAGCGCTTCCTTGAAGCAGACAGCCTTGGCTGCAATCACATGCATCAGGGGACCACCCTGAATACCGGGAAATACTGCTTTATTAAAGTTATATTTATCAGCAGCTTCCTGATTTGCAAGAATCAGACCTCCTCTGGGTCCTCTTAAGGTCTTATGAGTAGTTGTCGTCACAACATCTGCATAAGGAATTGGGCTTGGATGAAGACCTGCTGCCACAAGTCCTGCGATATGTGCCATATCTACCATTAATACAGCGCCTACTTCATCAGCCACTTCCCTGAATTTCTTAAAATCAATGGTTCTTGCGTAAGCAGATGCTCCTGCAATAATCATTTTAGGCTTGCATTCCAGTGCAATTTCTCTTAACTTATCATAATCAATGAAACCTTCATCATTGACCCCATAAGGCACAATGTTGAAATATTTACCGGAAATATTTACCGGGCTTCCATGTGTCAGATGTCCGCCATGATCAAGATTCATTCCCATAATGGTATCGCCGGGGTTGCAGATTGCAAACTGTACTGCAAGGTTTGCCTGTGCACCTGAATGGGGCTGTACATTGGCATAATCACATCCAAACAGTTCCTTCGCTCTTTCAATGGCAAGATTTTCTACCACATCAACACACTGGCATCCGCCATAGTAACGCTTTCCCGGATATCCTTCTGCATACTTATTTGTCAGCGGACTTCCCATTGCTGCCATTACTGCCTTGCTTACCCAGTTTTCGGATGCAATCAGTTCGATGTGGCTGTTCTGTCTTTCCTGTTCGTCCACGATGGCCTTCGCAATTTCCGGGTCGACATTCTTTACTTCGTCAAGTGAATACATAGTTTTTCCTCCTCAGCTTTTATATGTAATTTTATTTTACTGCTTATCGCTTCATAAATTTATTTAAAAAACAAATTTTGCTCATTATAACACATACCCTTTTGAAAAAAAACCTTTCATTTACTTTTTCTGAAAACAAATGCCTGTTATATGTAATCCTTAAGATTTTCAGATTTTCCAAATAATAAGAAAAACCTTTACTCCTATTTAAAATACTGCTAAAATAGGAAAAGATTTTAAGGGGACAAATGAGAAAATGTATAACATTATTGTAAATCCTGCATCCAAATCAGGAAGAGGTGCTAAAATCTGGTCCATGATTGAACCGGTTTTGGCTAAAAAGAAAATTGAATACAAAGTTTTCTTTTCTAAGGAAGCCGGACATGTTATCCAGATTGTCCGTGAATTGTCATCTTCACTGTCAGAAGATGCTTCCGGGACTGTTTTACAGTTAATTGTACTCGGTGGAGACGGAACCTTAAACGAAACCCTTCAGGGGATATCAGATTTTTCCCGTGTTCAGATTGGCTATATTCCTACCGGATCAAGCAACGATCTTGCAAGAGATTTAAAGCTTCCAAAAGATCCTTTGGAAGTGCTTGAAAATATTCTTTCCTGTCAAAAGGCTACTCTGATGGATTTAGGACGTCTTACTTACGACCAGTTGTCCGGTGAATTGTCCCGGCAGCATAGTAATACATTTTCTGCAAGGCGTTATTTTTCAGTCAGCAGCGGTATTGGTTTCGATGCTGCCGTATGTGAAGAGGCTCTTGCTTCTAAATTTAAGAATACCCTTAATAAAATGGGATTAGGGAAGCTGACCTATCTGGCCATTGCACTTAAACAGCTGATTGCGGCAAAGAAAATTACCTGTACCATTACTCTGGATGACCGGGAACCCATAGTACTTCCCAAATTCCTGTTTGTGGCATGCATGATTCACCAGTATGAGGGTGGCGGTTTTAAATTCTGTCCCGGTGCCGACTCCCATGATGGAATTCTGGACATCTGCGTCATTGGCAATTTCCCCAAGTGGCTGGTACTGCTTGCACTTCCCACTGCATTTTTCGGAAAGCATTTCTTATTTAAAGGAATTGACCATTATACTGCAAGCAGAATTCATTTGGAGACTTCTGCTCCTTTATGGGTACATACAGACGGTGAAGTTACCAGAAAAAGTAATTCTATTACCATTACCTGTGAAAAGGAAAAAATTCAATTTCTTCTATAAGCTTGGGATTGTTTTATTAATTTTAAATGGATTGAGCATTGTTTTGTAAGAGGAGATTTAGCATGAAAAAAATTTATGAAAGGTATAAGCACGCTATACCGCTCATGGTTTATGCAGTTATTTACTGTGTCTGGTTTGCATATCTTGAAAAGAATGTCACCCAGCCATCAACCATTATCCATATGAAATGGGATGATTACATTCCTTTCTGTGAAGTATTTATCATTCCTTATTTTTTATGGTTTGTATATGTTTCGGGCGTATTGTTTTACTGCTTCTTTAAAAACAAACAGGAATATTACAGAAACTGCATGTTCCTGTTTACCGGAATGACAATATTTTTGATTGTCTCTACATTATGGCCCAACGGACATCATCTGCGCCCCTATGTAATGCCAAGAGACAATATTTTTACCGATATGGTTGCGCGGTTGTACCGCATAGACACCCCTACCAATTTGTGGCCCAGCATTCATGTGTATAATTCTATAGCTGCACATCTTGCCGTAACCCACACTCCTGCACTTGCAGAGAACAGAAGGATACGCACAGGTTCTTTGATTCTGTGTATTTCCATCATTCTGTCCACCGTGTTTATCAAACAGCATTCCATGTTTGATGTAATAACTGCTTTCATTATGGCAGCAATCATGTACCTGGTGGTGTACCAGATGGACATCGTTGCCTCCTGTCAGGCATATCGTTCCAATTGGAAACGCCGAAGACTCCGTCAGGTTTAATAATTTGACAGCAAACGGGGCCGAAAAACTCCCCTAAGTAAAAATCGCTGAGGTCATACGACTTCAGCGATTTATTAATATAATTAATCAGAATTCGATGCTTTGTTCAGTGCTTCATATTACTCTTTTCTCCACACTCATCAATGCTAATTCCATAAGCTTTTCACAGAATTTCTCGCAAGACATGCCAGCCGCTTCAGCCGACACAATCATCTGAGAATCCGGCGTCAGGTCAGGCAGGGAATCACACTCCAGACATACATAGGAGCCATCATCGCGAACAATAAAATCTGCCTTGGATATCATATGCAGACCCAGGCATTTTGTCGCTTTCTCTGCTGCTTCTGTCAATTTTCCTGCCAGCTTATCCGATATTTCTGCAGGACAGTAGTTTATTCGATGTCTCACGCCGCTATAACCTTTTCTGTCATCAATCGGCTTTACCTCCAACACCGGAAATGCCTTCCCGCCCAAGGTGCTGACAGAAAACTCCCTGCCTATTACATATTCCTCTACGATTACCTCGTTCTCCCACTTGAATGCCGCCTTCAAAGCTTTTTTGTACGAGACAATATCATTCACTGCAGAAATGCCCAGACCGATTCCTCCATTGCAGGGCTTGACTATCATGGGATAGGTTAATCCGAAGCTTTCCGGATCCACATCCATATCCTGCTCGCTGATACATACCCCCTTCGGCACACTGATACCATTGTTGATCATAATCTGCTTAGACACAGACTTGTTGGAAGACAAGGCAGATCCGAAGTGGTCACAACCTGTATAATCAATCCCCAGCAAATCAAATGTAGCCTGTACCTTTCCATTCTCCCCGTTCGCGCCCTGAAGGGCAATAAACACTAAATCTGCCTGACGACAGATGGACAGCACATTAGGCCCAAAATAAGAATCGGATTTATCCTTACGCCTCTTCTTGACTGCCCAGAGATCCGGGATTTCACTGGAAATGTCTTCCAATTCAAGATTATATGTGTCAGCGTGATCAAATGCATTTTCTATGTACTGCTCACACTCCCCATACCCCATAAAAGCATCCATTAATATGACATTATGTCCCAGCTTCTTCAACGTGTTATACACCATTTGACCGGACTTGAAGGAAATATTTCTTTCGTTTGACAAACCACCTGCCAATACCACTACATTGAGCTGCTGCGGGATTACATAGCTCTCTGCATCCACGTTTTCCTCCAGCACAATATCCGATCCGTCACGATTAATATGTAAATTTTCCATCATCTCCCGTGTCATACATATTACCGTCAGAATCTTCTTAACCTGATCCTGCGTCAAATCTATATTGAATTTTTTCTTACATATGCTTTGGATGTTTCTTGACGTAAAATTATTCACATGCACAATCAGGAAATTGGACACCTTCCAGGATACCTGCAGCGTCTTGGAATTCAGGATATATTGCAGCATATCAACCACCTTGACAACCGCATCCATTTGAAAATGTTCCATAATCTTACGTAGTGCCCCAAAGAATTCCGGCACTTCCTTCGCATATTTCACGCAGAAAGCAATTTCATAGGCCACGTTATCCGCGTACTTTTCAGAACCTACAATATCACACAGGAAATCGATAAAATCCGAAAGAGATTCATTATCGTCGATGGCGAATACCTTTTCTATCACCATTCCCACTACTTCCATCGTTTCATCCTTTTCCTTTTCTTCGGAAATAGATCTGGCCATGCTGTTAATGAACTGGTCAAGAATCTGCATCTCAGGCCTCTGCCCATTGGGATTGACCTCCATGGTAAACTCTCCGTCTTCCCCAAAATTGAAAAATGTATTGGGACCGTGTGCCTCCGCAAAGCCACCCTTACCATAGTCAAATCCTACATAGAACACCTTATTTCCTACATCATTCAACAATATATTGACATAATCAAAATCAATATTATGGTTTTCAATCAGATGCTGACGCTTGAAAATCCGACTGCTGTAATGATGCATAAACCTGTCTGAAAATCCCTGACCGTCAAAGGAAAGACAGCGATCCGGTGTGTCATTCAGAATCGTGATATATTTTGCTTTATTTCCCCCTTTGGAATGCCCGGTGACTGTTACTGTAAAATTTTCCAATTCCAGAGAATCATACACTCTCTTGTACCATTCCAGCGCATTAATCTGCTGAAGAGAATCAATGGTATTACCGCCCTCAAAATCATCCTTCCACTCACGGTCGGCAGTTCCCCGGAAGGCAACTACCGCTTCATTGCTTTCTCTGGAGAGAAATACGGCACTCTTGCCGCCTCCGCCTCCAAAGGCATCGTCATAATGAGTCTCCGCAATGTAACAGTTCATCAGACGCGGATTCCTTCTGATGGCCTTAAAAAGATTTTTCCAGTCGTAGCCGTTAATAAAGCTTGCATAATCCTTATCGTCCACCAGTTCATCCATATTTACATCATCAATCACTTCCGCAACCGTCTTCCCCTTTAACTTCAAAATATCCGTCAGGGGTTTTGTATCACTAAGATATGTAAGATTCTCTAAAAGTAAAATTTCCGCCATACTGAAAAGCATTTTTATCTCTCCTTAATTTAACTCTATTTCATCAACCAGTGCCTGATAGACCAACTGCAGGTTCTCATTTTCCCGTCTGATATTTCTCACCAGATTCCTACTGATTATAAACAGCAATTCCACACCTGCCCTCGGATAAGTATTGCAAAAATCCTTAAAGGATTCCGTGTCTATAGATAAGGTTTTACAATTGGTTCTGGCTTTTACAGTTGCAGAACGCTTGTCCGAATCAATCAATGCCATCTCTCCAAACACAGCATGGGATGTATCATCCAAAGCAGCACAGACAAATTCGTCTCCAAAAGCAGTCGTCTTCAGAATTTCCACACTGCCTTCTATCAGAAGATACATGGATCTGCCGTTTTCACCCTCTGCTATTATCTTTTCCCCCGCCTTAAATTGCTCCTGCCTGATTCTTTCCGCCAGTGCAAGTAATTCCTCTTCCGAAACATTTTTCAGCAAAGAAAAATTTTTCAATTCCTGTATTATCTGCATATTAGATTTCTTCTCCTAAAATAATCGCTCCCATATTTCTTCCGAGCATATAATCATCAAAAGGATTCAGCCTTGGCAGGTTAGTCTCCAGCTTCCTTACGTTCTTCAGCTTTTGAACAATCTCTCCGTAATTGGTAGACTTCTGTGCCTCTGATAGAATCTGATGCTTTAATTCCTTCTCCACTCCCATATTTTCCAGAATTCCAAGGACGATGATGTTTTTCTCCTTCTTATAATAATTGGATAGCTCCGCAAAACTCTTTCCAAACCACTCCTCACTGATAGGCCTCACCTGAACGCTGATGCCGTCACCGTTATCCAGAAAAGAAGCCATTACCTTGGACATACCGCTGTAGTTGGTTGCAGTTGAAAGAATGTATCTTGTATATGCGTCCGTGTATATAATCTCCGCACAATTCTGTGCTTCCAAATAGTTCTTATATCTTTCTGTTCTGACTTCCGTACAGATGTGACATTTTGCATTCAGATTACGAACCATCAGCGTTGCAACAAAAGCTCTTGAGTCTGTAAGTTCATCCTCCATCCCCTCTTCATTCTCACCAAGTATCAACACCTTAGATGCATACTGTACCTTAGAACGAAGCAGAGTCTGCTCCTCTGTGAAATCCCCCCGCAGAAAATGAAGCCCCTTCATCTCCTCAGCCTCCTTGAGGTTCTGTATCTTCACATCCTCCACATTGTTGACCAGAACAATATCTGAAGGCTTAAGCTTTTTATTCTTTCTCAGGATATCCAGGATCAGATTCTTGATATCACTCTTATATCCACAAATAATAATATGATTCTTTAAATTCTCCATCCTCTTCCTATCCCTTCGATTATCTAACCTCTGACCCACAAATGCGGAAGATATATAACCCGTGACCACGGACACAGCCAGCATCCCGAACGCAAGAAATACAATTCCCAGCAGCTTTAACCACCTGTTTTCGGTATAAGCATAATCATTGCCCAACGTTGCAAGCATATTCAGCAGCAGCACATCAATAAAAGAGCTTTCCTCACCCGATTGTACTGTGATAAAATAGCAGATCAGGCATAACAGAAGATAAAATATTACGATTGCAAGGATTGTCGGCAAATGTATCAATTTCAAAAACGATATGCATTTTTTCCAAAAACACCTTATTTTCTTCTTTTTCCTGTTCATGGTGCAAACTTCCTGTTCTAACCTCACATTTAAATATGATGATGAGTTGTTCCCAAATGAGCCTGACGTGGATTTTATGTCCATTTGTCTCCTGACTCATATTATTACATTGCCCTGTCGTTTTTTCAGCTCCTTTTTATTTCTTAATTGAAGTTAAAAAACCTGCGGCAGATCTTATATCCTTCTACCGAAATCTTGCGTCCCCCTCTTCCGGGAAGATTCATACACTGTCCAAGAAGCCCATAGCGCAGCCTCCTATACAAAACCCAATCCTTCTTTTTCAGATAATCCCAAAGTTCTTTTTTCTTTTCCAGATTTTCTTCCGTCCCTGACCGTATTAACAATATAGAGGAAACGGTGGTAATAATGTCTAAATAGCTTATCATGTATTGATACAATTTCTTATTTCCTGCAATCTGGCTTTTCTTGTCCGACAGATAATCAATCATCAGCTTGTTTACCTTTATCTGCTGATCAATCCTTCCTATCATAATATCTTCATTTACCGACTGATCTGATCTGCCTATGTAATAACGATAAAAATTCACATCCAGATAATACATATTATGTACAAACGGAAGTGGCTCAAACACATAAAGATTGTCTACATAGAAGGTATGCTCTGGCAATTTTAAACCGCATTCTTTAAGAAGCTTGGTTCTGAAAATAACGGAATGCATCAATATGTATTGTCCCTTGTGGAAATGTCTGACCTCCTTCCATGTAAACATCTGATTCTGAGGAAGTGCATGCTTGTACCGCATAACCTTATGCCTGTTCTCTCCAACCTTCTCATAGACAAAGTTGCTGATCAGCATGTCCAAAACCTTTTCTCCACCGGCGAGACTTCTCAACGTGTCAAGAATCTGCATATATGCCTCTTCCTTAACCCAGTCATCACTATCCACTACTTTAAAAAACAATCCCGTCGCATTAACAATTCCCGCATTAACAGCTGACCCATGGCCTCCGTTTTCCTTATGAACCGCCTTGACAATAGAAGGATATTTAGCCGCATATTCATCTGCAATACGTGCAGTATCATCAGAAGAACCGTCATTTACAATGATAATCTCGACGTCTTCTCCTCCTTTTAGAAGTGATTCCACGCACTTTCCCATATATGCCGCCGAATTATAACAGGGCACCGCAAACGATAAAAGTTTCATTCCTTACTCCTATTTCTGATATTCTTTTGTATTTTACAGCTACATTTCTATCATACTCATTTTCTGTCAAATAATCAACTAAAGAAATCCTGAACATATGCATTATAGGCAGACGGAATCGGATATTTCTCCTTAATCTCCCTTGGAGCTGCAAACAGCATATCCGTCTGATCCTTCTTTTCGGCAAGTTCATCTACCTTGATTGCATATGCAATCATATGCCATTCCTTATGAGTAAAAATGTGTTTACTTGGTCTTAGAGGTTCAATTTTCAACACCGACAGCCCTTCCCTTTTGAGATAATTAAGCACCTGCCTGCTTGATAAATGCCCCTCCAGACATGGAAATTCATACATCCCGGCAAGCAGTCCGTTCTCTGGTCTCTTCGTGATTGCCGCTTTATTATCATCCTGTATGATAAGCACGGTCTTCTCCTCTATTACCCTCGGCTTCTTCGGAGTTTTATATGGAAAATCCTGCTCTCTTTTCTGGCGGTGTGCCTCGCAGAATGCTTCCCACGGGCATTCCTCGCAATGAGGCGCTCCGTTAGGGACACATACCGTTGCGCCAAGCTCCATCAATGCCTGATTAAAATCCCCCGGACTTTGCCATGGCATACTTAGGCGCAGTTCTTCTTCTATTGCATTGCGGACTGAAGGCTGAGCAATATCCCTGTCATCTCCTCTTAATCGCGCCAGCACACGAAGTACATTTCCGTCAACTGCCGGTTCTCTTTTGCCATAGGCTATGGAACTGACTGCCCCTGCTGTATAGCTGCCAATTCCCGGCAGTCCAAGAAGCTGTCCATATTCATCGGGCATTTTTCCACCATATTGCTCCATGATAACCACAGCTGCTTTCTTTAAATTTCTGACCCGGTTATAATATCCAAGTCCTTCCCACATTTTCAGGAGTTCTTCCTCCTCGGCTTGTGCAAGATGTGCAATGTCCGGCAAGGCTTTCATAAAACGTTCATAATATCCCTTTACCGCCTCAACTCTGGTCTGTTGCAGCATAATTTCCGATACCCACACATGATAGGGTGAAGGGTCTTCCCTCCATGGCAGCGTCCTTCTTGACCGCTGATACCACTCCAGAAGCGGAGATGCTGCTATCTCTACGTCAGACAGCTTCACTGCCACCGGCTGTCGAATACTCATAGAATCAGGCGTTACCCTGCAATCGTAAGCAAGTATCTGAACTCCGGCGCGCCTGGCACGAAGCAGGACATCCGCAAATTCCGGCTGGGTTTCCCGATTAGGTGTGAAATACTTTACCCCTTCCATCTGGATGACCAGTATCATATACGCCTGATACCCTTCTTCCACTGCCTCTATCAGCTCCTCCACATGCTTAACCGCACGCTGCGAGGGCGCATCGGGAAAAAGCACCACATCTTCCTTTTCCAGAGTAACTCCCTTAACTTCCACAAAGGCTTTCGAATCCAAAGTTTCCACATAAAAGTCAAATCTCGAATTGCGGTAAACCGTTTCAGGTCTGACTGAAACAGTATTTTCAAGCAGTCCATCCTTTCGAAGCCATTCTTCTACTGCCTTGTTGGGTGCCTGGGAGTCCATATTAATCATTCTGCTGCCCTTTTTGACCGCTACCAGATCATAGGCAGTGCTCCGCTCACTATTGCTGCTTCTTTCCAGATAAACTGTCGCATTGTCCGTAAGGAGTTCTCTGCATCGTCCGGTATTTTTAACGTGCACCTTTTCTATCTGTCCATTCAGTTCCACATATGCAATAAACCTGTTGGGGCGGCTTATGAATCGCCCTTCCTGTATATTTTCGTATTTCATTATTCCTTCCAGCTGTTCCGTTTACTGTTTTATTTTTATGGATCCCGCTTATGCTCTGCCGCAGCATGCTGCTTATAGGGCACTCTGGCTGATGGGACTACCTCCGAAGCCGGTGTGGTATGTACTGCCTGATCATCAAAGAAGATATGGGCTCCAAATGCCTTAAGCACATCCCGTTTGGTAATTCCCCCAAGAAAGAATGCCTCGTCAATACGCACATGCCATGCCCTTAAGGTTCGTATTACACGTTCATGTGCAGGTGCACTTCTTGCAGTAACCAATGCTGTCCGTATCGGCGCCTGATCAGAGGGAAATTCGCTTTGAATATCGGAAATTGTCTTGAGGAACTTGGCAAACGGGCCCTGTTTCAGTGGATTATCAGCCTGAAGACGCTCATTTTCCTCAAAGGCTTCCAGCCCCTTTTCCCGGTAAATCTGCTCTGACTCATCAGAGAACAACACCGCATCTCCATCAAAGGCAATCCTGATTTGTGAAATTTCTTTTTCTCCCTCATAGGACTTAATTTCATCACAGCATATAATTCCGGCAGCAATGCCACAGTTGATTGCAGATTGCACATCCTTCTCATCTGCCGACAGATATAAGTCTGTATGAAATGCCTCCAGATATGGTGTCAGTGATGCTCCGCTTGCCAGTACCGCTCTGGAAATGTTCAATCCATAATGTGCGATGGAATTGAAAACTCTCAGAGAGGTATCAGGACTGTTGTGGGACATGATGATGACCTCGACTCTTCCCTCCTGCCCCGGAAGCTTATTGATGTTAAGCAGCGCTTCTATCAATCGAAAACCATTGCCCGGTTTAAGCAATTCCTTCTCATGTTCCACCTGATAATTACAATATGCTTCTACTCCTTCAGTCTGAAAAATCTCATTTTCAACGGTAAGATCAAACAGTGCTCTTGAGGACACTCCGATTACCAGTCTGTTTTCCAAATCATATGCCATATGCTGCTCCTTTCCCACTTCCCGATTCAAGGTATCGAAACCCGGTGCCTTCAGAGTGAGGGAAAAGAAGTCTCACCTATCTGAGACGATTACACTCAAACCGTTCAAAGGTAAGAAGACAGCTGCGCAGCTGTTCAAACCGCTCTTCCGTATCGCCGTCCTCAATCTCTACATCCGCTGCTATTGCCATCGTTGTAATCATATCATCCGTAATCCGATGGTGGAGCGCAGCAAGAATGTTAAGACGTTCTTCATAGCTTCCGGCATCCAAAAATTCCAATACCAATGGGTCAATATTCAATTCTTCTCCTGCACGCTCTTCTTCCACAGGCTTCTTCTGCTGTCCCGGTTCTCCACTGCTCATGCCGCCCTGAAATTCCGGATTGCCAATCAGCTCCTTCTGAAGTTCAAAGCGGTATTCCTGAGAGGCATTAGGATATTTGCTTTTGTCAGTCTTTTCCATAAACATGGAAAGTGGTCTCGCATACACCTGATAATCTCCATAGAGAGCCTGATAAACAACCAGTTCTTCACCCGTTTCACTGTGTCGTGCCATAGTCACTATACGATAAAGATTTCCCTTAAAATGCCTGTAAATCTGTCCCGGCAACGGAATATTTGACATAGTTTCCTCCAATCTGCCGCAGTCCTGCGGTTCCTTTAGAAATAAACAACTATACCAATTATAATCCCTGTTTGGGACGTTGTCATTCTTCTTTTATAAATCTGTTTCGAGAAATTTATGGTAAAAATTGCAATCTGTTTCAGGAAATGTGATCCTCTGACATTGAGAAATCAAGGCATCCTTCTCCTCATCACTCAAACTGCCTATTCCCTTATGATGAATAATTACGGTATACTCTCTCGGTCCGCTTTCTTCGGTAACATAGTTCATTGTAATCCCGCTGTTATGATACCCCTCTGCCTCCAAAAGGCTGCGTAGCGTGCTCACATATTCTTTTTCAATGGCGCGGTAATACTGTGCTTTAGCCCTGCTCTCTCCCTGATTCTGGCTGTATACAGTGCCTGAAATGCAAAAGGCTATGATAAACACCAGCATAATCGTAATCACTGTCGTTCCTGTAAATTTTCTCATTGCTTTCATGATTTTACTTCCTCCTCATTCCGTATGTCTGCGTTTCTCTTTTGTATGATTTCAGTATAGAGAAAGATATGTACAATAAAAAGGACTCTGGCACAGCAGTACCAAAGTCCTTGTAATATTCTCTCTTTCGTAATGTGAATTTTTAAATTCCACTTTTTGTGCGACTAAAATTCGATTTGTGGAATTTACTCTTGCACATGATTTTTGATACTCTATTCATGGTTATCTGTCTGTCAGAAAGGATAGCTATGAATAATAATAAAAATAT
>JAQXYZ010000100.1 GCA_029226935.1 Bacillota bacterium
AATAGGGTAGAGGGAGAATAAATCTCTCGCCCCTCCCATTGAACCGTACGTACGGGTCTCGTATACGGCTCTACAACTTATATTCCAACTTTCACTAAGTAATAGGATAAGGGATTGAGCAGACCAGCTCCATCTTTTATCCTATTTTCAAGTAAGTCTTTACTGATAATGAAATTCACTACGTTCATACCACTTCTTCTATTGCTTCATGACTATCACTCTTATTTTGTGTCTTAGCCATTGTCCGAACTCTTCCATAAATTGCTTCATCATCCCGATTCTAAAGTAATTAATCCAGCCTCGTACAATCTCATTTACTCGCTTGATTGTGACCGCAAGAGGTCTTGCTATTGCTTTGCCTCTTTTTAAATATTCACTCAATTTCTTCTTCAGCTTCTTTTTCTTTTCAGTGGTAGGTCTTACTTTCCATTTACCACTGTTTTTCAGAAATGTGAATCCCAGATATTTGCTTCGTGTCGGTCTGACTACTTTCGTTTTGGTTGCATTTACTTTTAGAAATAATTTTCTCTCTAACCAACTGCATATGGATTTCATCACTCGATTAGCAGCCATTTCACTCTTTGTGAATACCAGTACATCATCAGCGTACCTTGTAAAGCGAATTCCTCTTTGCTCCAGTTCCTTATCTAACTTATCAAGATAGATATTTGAACACACGACTGAAAGAGGTCCTCCTTGCGGCACGCCGGTGATCGTCGCTTTCTCCAGACCATTTTCCATTACACCTGCTTTCAGATATTTCCGAATCAGATTTAATGTGGTACTGTCATTTACTTGTTCTCTTAGTATCTGAATTAATTTATCGTGATTTACCTTATCGAAAAACTGCTCTATATCTATATCTACCACCCATTCATAGCCATCATTTAAGTATTCTAATGCCTGCCTGATAGCATCGTGACAACTTCTCCCTGGTCTGAAACCATAGCTATAGTCACTGAATATTTCTTCATAAATATCCGATATAGGCTGTGCTATTGCCTGCTGGATAGTCCTGTCGAGTGCCGTCGGTATTCCCAATGGTCTTTTCTTGCCATTGTCTTTCGGAATGTACACTCTTCGAACTGGTTTCGGTATATAAGTTCTATTCCTAAGAGATGTAACAATCTTCTCTTTGTTCTCCTTTATATAATCTCCCAATTCTTCTACGGTAACTCCATCAACACCACTTGCCCCTTTGTTGGTAACTACCTTTTTATAAGCTTTGTTCAGATTTTCTTTTGATAAAATCACTTCAATCAATTCCATTGTTGTTACTCCTCTGACTTATCCCAAGATTCATACATAACACCCCTCAAAGTATAAACAGTATTCCTCGGTTACGTTCCTACTTTTCCTGTCCACCTGATTTCTGGTTCATGTATTATTTTGAACATAACGATTCGTACTATAAATCGTTTCAGTCCTTCGGCTATGTGCCCTGTGGGTATTCGCCTACTTTGACATCATCTGACTCCCTCTCCAAACCTTTTTCGACCATACTTTTCAGTATGTGAGTAGGGTCTCCCGAGGTAAGACACTAATCTTTCGTTCCACAACCTCTTGATTTACAATTTCGGTTTACGTTTACCTTTTGGGCTTTGGTTTGTCATGCAACCTTACCCACCTAATCGCCTTATCAAGTTTCTGTACGTAGGCTCAAGAACTTTGCTACACCACTTCCTCCGCCCATACCATTACTGGCACCGACTTGTGATTCGCTACACTTGGCGGTAAATACCCGTGACTGGTAGGGTCAAGCGATGGCGCGGTAGTTTCCGTTTCCATCGCCTGCCACCTCAAACCGTGCATGAGGTTCTCCCTCACACGGCTTTCCGATAATCTTCTTCCCACAGCATTCAAAAGACTGCCACATATCTTTTCTTATTTAGATAATAAAAGTACTCTATTCCACTGGTTGCATACCACTTTCGAAATCCATACAACACATGCCCTCTGTATTTCTTCTGTTTTCGCCTGTAATACACCCGTCTCCATAGCTTCATCCACACGTATTCATCAAGCTGTTTAAATCGTTTTGTTGAGTTTCCATGCTGAAAGTAGTTTCTCCATCCTCTTATGAGTGGATTTAATTTCTCCACCTTTTGCTCCAGACCCTCATAGGTTGATTTTCTGCAAGTAATTACTCTGATTGCATCCTTTACCTTTTTCATCGCCTTTTTACTAGGCATCATATAAGGCAACTTCCGTCCACTTTTGGTTTTACCAAACTTCTGGTAACGGAATCCAAGAAAGTCAAAGTTCTCCTTATTCATGTCTACAATCTTTGTTTTCTGCGGATTCAACGTCAGTTTCAACTTAGTCATTATTCTTTTCAGATGCTCAAACGCTAATTCTGCATCTTTTCTTGTTCTGCACACAATCACTGCATCATCTGCATATCTGACTATGACGCCCAGTTCCTTACGATTTTCCCAGTAGGAGTCCAATACATGAAGATAGATATTTGCTAACAACGGACTAATGACTCCTCCTTGCGGTGAGCCTTTTTCCGTTGGATAATATTTCCCATTTTCAATGACTCCTGCTTGTAACCACTGTCTGCATAACTTAATGACCCTTCTATCACTGATGCGACGATTTATTAATCCCAGTAGTATTTCATGATTGATGTTGTCGAAGTATCCCTGTATGTCTGCGTCTACTACATACCAGTTTTTATACAATTCTTTTTTCACTTTTTCTGTAGCCTGTTTTGCATCTCTTTTAGGGCGAAATCCATAAGAACTATCTAGAAAGTTTGCTTCAAAGACAGGTTCTATCACTATCTTACAGGCTTGTTGCACAATCCTGTCTCTAATAGTCGGTATTCCCAATGGTCTTTGCTTCCCATCCGGTTTTGGAATGTATACTCTCTTTACCGGCTTGGGTCTGTATTTCTTATTCTTCAAATCCTCTTGAATATCCAACAAGTATTCTTCTACTCCGTATTCCTCAATCATTTCAAAGGTAATGCCGTCAATCCCAGCGCTCCCCTTGTTTTCTCGCACTTCTTTCCATGCCCGCCACAAAATATCCAGGCGAAAGATACGGTCATACAACGCATGAAATCTGCGTTGCTTATCCTTTTTGGCTGCCAGGTATAGATTACGTTGAAGTTGTCGTGATTTTTCTATTGAGTGTTGTTGTCCAATATTTGGCATGCACTATCCCTTACCTTCCCGTTAATCTTGATTAAAGCAGAGCCCCTTTTCTCCCATTGTTTTTCTTACCAATAGTTCATAGATACTATGGGCTCCTCCGACTTCTCATACCACTTCCCAAGAAATTTCGCATGCGTGCTTATATCCTCAGTTACATACTTGTGGTTATATGATGGTATGAGATCTCTTCTGTTCCGTTATCAACTTTCATAACATTCCGCTCCCTCTACACCGAAGGGTTCTTCAATGCTGTACTCCAGTATCTCCACATCTTCCATGGTCTTCGTCAGAAAGTCAGTGACTCGACTCCCTCTTGTCCCTTATAGGGCTAACGTAACGATGCTACAGGATTCACTTTATGTTACGGACTGCTATTTTGCACCTGTTTCTCACAGGCATACCTCGCTTCAACACAATCGGTCACCCAAAAGCATTGGAGGTTCGCTACAAGGCTCACTGGCGATTACCTTGACCAGACTTTCACTGGCAAGCTGATAACAGCTTGCAGAACACACGACTTACACCCATTGGAAACGTGCGCCGCTAGGCGCACACGCAAAAAAGTGCTTTCCCGAAGTTCCGAAAAGCACTTTATAAGACTCAAAATATTCTGTTTTACCACGTAGCAATGAATGAACTTATATGATTCCGCCTCCGGCTTCATACATGACGTGTTCATACTCCTCGATTGTCAAAGGTTCATAATAATAATAACCCTGTGCCGCTTCACAGCCGGACTTCCTCAAAATAGAGATTTGATGTTCATTCTCCACACCTTCACACAAAACATGGTAGCCGAGCCCTTTCACCAGTGTAATGATCTGCTGTAAAAGATAGATACTTCTGGGGTTTTGCTCGCAGTTTGCGATCAGGGACCGGTCCAATTTGACCACATCAATAGGAATATCCGCCAAAATACTCAGCATGGAGTAGCCTGCGCCAAAATCATCCAGCGACGTTCTGATCCCGGCATTACGCAGATCCTGAAACATTTTGCGCACGTTATCATAGTCTGATACCATAGCCGTTTCAAGTAATTCCACATCCACAAAAGAGGGATTTACATTGTATTTCCGGATAATTTTCATATATTTCTTCGCCGTTTCCGGGTCAGCGGCATGAAGAGAAGAAGCGTTGACGGAAATCGGCACTTGCCTCCTGTCCAGCTTCTCATTTTTTGCCAAAAGCTCTGCCACACATTCTAATACGTAAAAGTCCAGATCCACAATCCGTCCGTTTTCCTCGTACTGGGGAATAAAAGATCCCGGAAGCAGGGTAGTCCCGTCATCCCTCACCCATCGTACCAAAGCCTCCGCACCAATCAGCTTTCCATCTTTTAAGGATATCTTGGGCTGCAAAAACACTTTAAACTGGCGCTCTTTTATGGCCCTGTCCATATTATTGGCAATCTCATTATCAAGTGCCCGTTTCCAGCTCAGCTGCTCTCCGAAAATCTCCACCGTACAAGAAGAACCGCTCTTAATCTGCTTTCTTGCGTAATTCGCCGCATCAATAGCCTCGGAAACACCGATGCATTCTTTCTCGATGGGATAAATCCCTGTCCTGATCCTGAGCCTGCATTCGGGATGTTTTTGTTTCTGCTGCCTTGCAAATTCATCGTTGACCTCTTTCGTGATCCTTCTCATTGATTCATGGTCATGGATTTTTTCAAAAGGCATAAAAAAGACAAACTGGTCTGCCACAATACGGGATAAGTAAATCTTTTTTTCCGGATCATGGGTATCTATCAGATAGTTGGCAAAATCCCGCAGCAGCCAGTCACCTGCATTGTACCCGTACTTTTGGTTAAACAGATGGAAGTTTTCAAAGTCTGAGTAAACCATAATATAGGAAGTTCCATACCCTCCTACAATAATGCGTTCTACTTCCTCGCGGAACCGGGAAAAGGATAAAAGCCCCGTCAGGGAATCGTAATCCGGCGAAGCCATTACTCCCTGCCCTGAAACATTCATCGCCAAGTTTTTGGCGAGATGCGCCGAGATGAGCTTCGTCAGTTCCCCCAGCTGGCTCCTGCTCTGTTTTGACCAATAACGTTTATCGGTGCACACAACGTAGGAAATGGCCCCCGTATACTTTCCTTCACAGTACATTGCGGCATAGAGCACCGTTTTCGCCTCTCCTTGCATCAGCAGGGCGGCACCGCTTTCGGAATACATCCCCATATTGTCATACTGCAAAACGGTAGTTCCATATTCATCATAGCTGTGGAACAGCGTCAAAAAATCTTCTTTTGTAAAACTATCTCCCGTTTCCAAAACCTCCGGTGCCCGGTCAGAAACCCACTGGTACTGTCGTCCCACTTGTTTTTCCTGCAGATCCGTCCGGATCACCGTAATGCGGTCAAGGCGCAGGCGGATCCCAACAACTTTCAGAAGAAGCTCCAGCGCAGCATCAAAGCTGTTCATTTTTTCAAAAATTTCAAAAGCTGTGGAAACAATGTCATTGCGCATATACCTTGAATCAATATGCGCATCTTTCATATTTTCATCCTCTGCGGAAAAGCGGAACCGTTTCAGGTTGTCGCAGAATTCATAACGGTCCCTTCCGTTCAACTTCGCCTGGTACAATGCCCAGTCTGCATTTTCAAACAGCTGGTCATAAGAATATCCTGACACATTTTCCGGCAGGAAACACACCCCCACGCTGCAAGTCATTGAGTAACTCTCTTCTTCAAACTTCTGAGCCCTCACTCTTCGGATCAGCTGCATCACCTTTTTCACAAGGGAAGCATAATCTATGTCCTTCAGCAAAACCACAAACTCATCGCCGCCGCAGCGCATGGCAACATCGTCCGAATAAAATACAGCCCGCAGCACATCCGCCAGCTGGATCAGGGCCTTGTCGCCAAATAAATGGCCATACGTATCATTTACACTCTTAAAATAATCAATGTCAATGAGCAAAAGCCCGCAGGATGAATAAGGATTCTTCCGTTCCAGATATTAATTGATCAGCTCTTTTCCCCAAAAATGGTTGTACAAATGGGTCAGAGGATCCTTTCGGGCCTGTGCCTCCAACATCTCTTCGCGCTCTTTCTCTTCTGTAATATCCCTTGTACAGCCTACGTAGACAGGGCCCTGTTCTTCCTCTACCAAAATGGAATCCAGCATCCTGCGTTTGATCCGTCCGCCTTTTGAAAAGGTACGTATCTCAACAGGTCCTTCCATTTTCCCTTGAAAAAATGACAAAATCTTCCAACGGTCTTCCGGATAAACAGTCTTTGCAGTTTTCAGATACTCCGCATATCCCGGAACTTTCCTCTCGATGTTAAGCTTTTCGTCGTACAGGATCAGGTAATCTGTATCCGGGTAGTACTCGAAAGCCTTCATCCCACGGCTCCGAAGCATCAGTTCCAGTTTTTCAAGCTTCCTCGTATTTTTCCCGAGTTCTTTCACGTTCTTGTGACCAGTCGTTTTATGATTCTCTTCAGATTTTTGCAGTTCTTGTTGTTTTATCTCCTGCATCTATTGAAAACTCCTTTATTTCCTAAATCGCTCTGTATTATTCTGCAAGTAAAAGTTGTTTCAAACATAGATTTTCTTTATTGTACCATATCTTTTTTTCTTTTACTATACCATCAAAGATATAAAAATGCATGCAATCATGTATTTTATATCCATTTGTTCCTTGGCTCATGTTATAATACTAGAATAATGTTAAGGTCAAAAGAGGGGTTATATTATGACAGAAGCTATCCGCAGCCACTTTGATCCAGCTGCATACAAAGGAAAAAAAGAAGCGCTTATAGAAAACATTACCGCACTGACATCATCCAATACTGCCGTTGCTTTCTCAGGCGGTGCCGACAGCAGCCTTTTACTGCAGCTCGCTGTTCTCGGGGCCAGAAAAAACGGTACAAAGGTATATGCCATCACGGCTGCAACAGAGCTCCACCCTGCCGGTGATATCGAAGCCGCAAAAAAAATTGCCGCCCAACTGAAGGCTGACCACACGGTGATCCATATCGATGAACTGCAGGATGCCGGTATTCAGGATAATCCACCGGATCGCTGTTACCGATGCAAAAGATATCTGTTTACACAGATGAAAAACCGGGCCGAAAGACTAGGTGCATCTGTGGTTCTGGAGGGTACCAACTACGACGACTTGAGTGTTTACCGTCCCGGCATCAAGGCTT
>JAQXYZ010000101.1 GCA_029226935.1 Bacillota bacterium
GGCGGAATAGCGAAAAAACAGCTGATTGGTTGACAAAACAAAAAATATAGAGTATAGTGTTTCCCATAAAACAGGCATTTTCGGGGAGAATGCTCTGAGCAACTATTTATTTATTGTGTGTACATGTCAGAGAAATCTTCTCTGCGTGAAAGGAGTTTGTTATCATGGCAGAAGTAAAGAAAGCAACAGCAAAGGTAATTGCTAAGGCAGCACCCGCTAAAGAAGAAGTAAAGACACCTGAGGTTAAGACAGAAGTTAAGGATGCTCCTAAAGCAGAAGTAAAGGAAGCGCCTAAGGCAGCAGCTAAGAAGGCACCTGTTAAGAAGGCAGCAGCTAAGAAAGAGCCTGCTAAGAAGACAGCAGCAGCTAAGAAAGCTGAAGAGCCCAAGAAAGCACCTGCTAAAAAGGCAGCAGTGAAAGAAACCGTTCACTTCCAGTTCAGAGGAAAATCTTATACTCCTGATGATCTCTTAAAGAGCTGCAAGGATGTATGGAAATATGATCTCAATGGCAAGGAAGAAGACATTAAGAGTATTGAACTGTATGTTAAGCCTGAAGAAAATACTACATATTATGTTATCAACGGTAACATCACAGGAAGTTTCTTTATCTAAGTATAGCAGAAACCAAATACGTTTTAAAAGGAATACTGTTTCGGCAGCATTCCTTTTTTGATTCTTTTCTCTTTATAATTTTTTTATAATTATTTTTAGGGATATGTGTTGACAATAAATAGGGTAAGTGATATTTTATGGTCAGAAGATGTTAGCACTCCAAACCGTTGAGTGCTAATAACAAACATATCACATATAATAGATAGAAAGGGATGGTGGGAATGCAGTTAAGCGAAAGAAAAATAAAAATCTTGCAGGCCATTATCCGTAACTATCTGGAAACGGGAGAACCGGTGGGAAGCAGAACCATTTCCAAATACACGGATTTAAATTTAAGTTCTGCTACAATCCGCAATGAAATGTCAGATCTGGAAGAGATGGGCTATATCGTACAGCCTCATACTTCGGCAGGAAGAATTCCTTCTGATAAAGGATATCGATTATATGTAGATACCATGATGGAGGAAAAGGATCGGGAGCTGGAAGAACTAAAGGAAATGATGCTACAGCGCGAGGATAAAATGGATCATCTGCTCAAGCAGGTAGCAAAGCTTCTGGCAACCAATACAAACTATGCCACCATGATTTCGGCACCCACCATTCATACCAATAAGATTAAATTTATACAGCTCTCCAGAGTGGATGTAAACCAATTATTGGCAGTGGTCGTGGTGGAAGGAAATGTGATTAAAAACAATATCATTCAGGTGTCGGAAGCACTTGACGATGAGACGCTCCTGAAACTGAACATTCTTCTTAACACGCATTTAAATGGGTTGTCTTTGGAAGAAATCAATTTGGGAATGATTTCAGTCATGAAGCAACAGGCAGGCATACACAGCAGTATTGTTGCGGATGTGATTGATGCCATTGCAGAATCCATTAAGGCTGAAGAGGATTTGGAAATTTATACCAGCGGCGCCAATAATATTTTTAAGTATCCGGAACTGGCAGATCAACAGAAGGCAAGTGAGATTATCAATACCTTTGAAGAGAAGCAAATGCTTACGGAACTGGTGCAGGAGACGCTTGCAGATGAGAATAACACAGGTATTCAGGTATATATTGGAAATGAAACTCCCATTCAGGCTATGAAGGATTGCAGCGTGGTAACAGCAACTTATGAACTGGGAGAAGGCATGCGGGGAACCATAGGAATCATTGGCCCTAAGCGAATGGATTACGATAAAGTGGTGGGGACTTTGAAGACCATTACCCATCAACTGGATGAATTATATAAGAATAAGACATAGGAAATAGAAAGGGATGAAGCCGATGAGCGAAGAAATGAATAAGGATGTGCAGGAGAATCCGGAAACAGAGGAAACTACACAGGACACAGAAGAAATAAAGGATGTCGAAAAAGAGACAGAAAAAGCTGAAGAAGAATCTGTAGAAGAAGCGGCAGAGCCGATTGCAGGAAATGAGGAAAGTAAAGAAGATAAAAAGGCTGCAAAGAAGAAACTGAAAGCAGACAAAAAGCAGGATGCCCTGAAAGAAAAGATTGATGAACTGGAAGACCGGGTTAAACGTCAGATGGCTGAATTTGATAATTTCAGAAAACGAACTGACAAAGAAAAAAATGCAATGTTTGAAACCGGAGCAAAAAGTGTCATAGAAAAAATCCTTCCGGTGGTGGATAACTTTGAAAGAGGTCTTGCAACCGTTCCCGAGGAGGAAAAGGGTTCTCCTTTTGCAGAAGGGATGGAAATGATTTATAAGCAGCTGATGTCCGAGCTTGAAAAAATGGAAGTAAAGCCTATTCCGGCTGTGGGTGAGGAATTTAATCCGGATTTTCATAATGCAGTGATGCAGGTGGAAAGTGATGAATATGAATCCGGTGTCATCGCACAGGAACTGCAGAAGGGCTATACTTACAGAGACAGTGTAGTAAGACATAGTATGGTAGCAGTTGTCAGCTAGCATAAATTTTTAAAGCAGCAAACAACTTTTATAAAAAATAAAACAAATAAATTATTCAGGAGGAGATCATTATGAGTAAAATAATTGGTATTGACTTAGGTACAACAAACAGCTGTGTTGCCGTTATGGAAGGTGGTAAGCCCACCGTCATCGCAAATGCAGAAGGCGCAAGAACGACACCCTCTGTAGTAGCATTTACAAAAACAGGAGAAAGACTGATCGGTGAACCCGCAAAACGTCAGGCTGTAACGAATGCGGAAAAGACCATTTCTTCCATTAAGAGAGATATGGGTACAGACAGAGGCCGCACAATTGAAGGCAAGAAATATTCCCCTCAGCAGATTTCTGCTATGATTCTTCAGAAATTGAAAGCAGATGCTGAAAGTTATTTAGGAGAAAAGGTAACAGAGGCAGTTATCACCGTTCCTGCATATTTTAATGATGCACAGCGTCAGGCAACCAAGGATGCAGGTAAGATTGCAGGTCTGGATGTAAAGCGTATTATCAATGAGCCTACAGCAGCAGCGCTTGCATATGGTCTTGATAATGAAAAAGAACAGAAAATCATGGTATACGACTTAGGTGGTGGTACATTTGATGTTTCCATTATCGAAATTGGTGACGGTGTCATTGAAGTTCTGGCAACTAACGGTGATACACATCTTGGTGGTGATGACTTCGATAACAAGCTGACACAGTGGATGATTGATGAGTTTAAGAAAGCAGAAGGTGTTGACTTATCAAATGATAAGATGGCGCTTCAGAGATTAAAAGAAGCAGCTGAAAAAGCAAAGAAAGAATTGTCTTCTGCTACTACCACAAATATCAACCTTCCATTCATCACAGCTACAGCGGAAGGCCCTAAGCACTTTGATATGAACCTTACCAGAGCAAAATTTGATGAGTTGACACACGACCTGGTTGAGAGAACTGCTATTCCTGTTCAGAATGCAATGAAGGATGCAGGTCTTACCAATGCAGATTTAGGTCAGGTGCTTTTAGTAGGTGGTTCTACACGTATTCCTGCTGTACAGGATAAGGTAAAACAGTTAACAGGCAAAGAGCCCAGCAAGAGCCTGAATCCTGATGAATGTGTAGCACTGGGTGCTTCCATTCAGGGTGGTAAATTAGCAGGTGATGCAGGTGCAGGCGAAATCCTTCTTCTGGATGTTACTCCTCTTTCACTGTCTATTGAGACAATGGGTGGTATTGCAACCAGATTGATTGAAAGAAATACAACAATTCCTACCAAGAAGAGCCAGATCTTCTCAACAGCAGCAGATAATCAGACTGCAGTTGATATTAATGTAGTACAGGGTGAAAGACAGTTTGCAAAAGACAATAAGTCTTTAGGACAGTTCAGACTGGATGGTATCCCTCCGGCAATGCGTGGTGTACCTCAGATTGAGGTTACCTTCGATATTGATGCAAACGGTATCGTAAATGTTTCCGCTAAGGATCTGGGAACAGGCAAGGAACAGCACATTACAATTACAGCCGGCTCTAGCATGTCTGATGATGAAATTGATAGGGCTGTAAAGGAAGCAGCTGAATTTGAAGCACAGGATAAGAAGAGAAAAGAAGCAATTGATACAAGAAATGAAGCAGATTCCTTCGTATTCCAGACAGAAAAAGCTCTGAATGAAGTGGGAGATAAGATTGATGCTTCCGAGAAGGCAACTGTAGAAGCAGACGTTCAGGCAGTGAAGGATATTCTTGAAAGAACCAAAGATCAGGAAATGTCTGATTCAGATATTGATGCCCTTAAGGCAGCAAAAGAAAAACTTACTACCAGCGCACAGGCATTATTTACCAAGATGTATGAAAATATGCAGCAGGCAGCAGGTGCAGCAGGTCCCGATATGGGAGCAGGTGCAGGCCCTGACATGGGTGCTGGCGCAGGTCCCGCGGATGATGTAGTAGACGGAGACTACAGAGAAGTATAAAACTATAGCTTTCTCAAGAAGAATGGCTCTAAAGAGCCATTCTTCCAGCAATAAAGCCGACTCGCACTGCGTGGCGGCATTTGTTGTGTTTTGAACGCATGGGAGGAATTTTAACAATGGCAGAACAAAAACGTGATTACTATGAGGTTCTTGGAGTTGACAAGAACGCAGATGATGCCACTATCAAAAAAGCATATAGAGCGCTTGCCAAAAAGTATCATCCTGATATGAACCCTGGGGATGCAGAAGCCGAAAAAAAATTTAAGGAAGCATCCGAAGCATATGCCATCTTAAGTGACCCTGAAAAGAAAAGGCAGTATGATCAGTTTGGTCATGCAGCTTTTGAAGGCGGCGGAGCCGGTTATGGTGGTTTCGACTTTAACAGCGCTGATTTCAGTGATATTTTCGGTGACATTTTTGGTGATTTCTTTGGTGGTGGACGAAAAGGACGCGGCAGCAATGGACCTATGAAGGGTGCCAACATCAGAACCAGCGTAAGAATCACTTTTGAAGAGGCGGTATTTGGTGTTGATAAGGAAATCGAGCTTACCTTGAAGGATGAATGTAAGACCTGTCACGGCAGCGGCGCAAAGCCCGGAACCAGCCCGGAGACCTGTTCCAAGTGTGGTGGGAAGGGTCAGGTGGTATTTACCCAGCAGTCCTTCTTTGGAACGGTTAGAAATGTGCAGACCTGTCCGGAATGTAATGGTACAGGTAAAGTAATTAAAGAAAAATGTGCAGACTGTCATGGATCCGGATTTATTGCAAACCGCAAAAAGATTCAGGTATCCATTCCCGCCGGTATTGACAATGGACAGAGCGTCCGTATCAGAGATAAGGGAGAGCCGGGTGTGAATGGTGGTCCCAGAGGTGATCTGCTGGTTGAAGTAATTGTAGGACGTCATCCTATTTTCCAGAGACAGGATTACAATATTTATTCCACGGTGCCTGTTTCTTATGCAGTAGCAGCACTTGGCGGAGATGTGGTGGTGGATACTGTAGATGGTAAAGTCCTCTATGAGGTGAAGCCGGGTACACAGACAGATACTAAGATTCGTCTGAAAGGAAAAGGTGTGCCTACCTTAAGAAATAAGGAAGTGCGGGGAGACCATTATGTGACATTAGTGGTTCAGACACCGGAGAGGTTGTCTCATGAGGCAAAGGAATTATTAAGACAATTTGATGCCTTAACAGGTGACAGCTTAAATGCATCTAAAAATGTGCAGACAGAAAAGACAGAGCCGAAAGATAACAAGAAAAAGAAATTCTGGAAATAAATGAAGATGGAGGAAGAATGGCATTGCTGTTCTTCCTTTTTGGGTAGAAAGATGACAGAGAATTATACTGCAATTGATATAGAAACCACAGGATTAAATCCCAAAACAGAAAAAATTATCGAAGTGGGTGCTGTTAAAGTAAGAGATGGAAAAATAACGGACAGATTCGAGAGCCTGATCTATCCGGGGCGGAAACTGGAAGAGCGGATAACTGCGCTTACAGGAATTTCAGATGAAATGTTAAAGGATGCACCTGTGCCGGAAAAGGTATTGCCGGAGTTTCTGGAATTTATTGGAGAAGATGTTATGCTGGGTCATCATCTGATCTTTGATTATTCTTTTATTAAAAGGGCGGCAGTCAATCTGCATCTTTGGGATGAAAAAAGTGACGGATCAGGGATTGACACTCTAAAAATTGCCAGACATTTTCTTATGGATCTGGAGAGCAGAAGCCTTCCTTTTCTTTGCCGCTATTTTGAAATTCCTCATAAAGCGCATCGTGCGGTTAATGATGCAGAAGCGGCTGCACTACTTTATCAAAGGCTGTTAAAAGAGCATGGTGGAGGGACTGTTTTTGAACCGAGCCCTCTTGTGTATCGTGTGAAAAAAGAAACTCCTGCCACCAAGGCACAAAAAGAACGGTTATATAAACTGGCAGAAAAGCATAAATTAATATTGGACTACGATGTGGACACACTGACCAGAAATGAGGCAAGCCGTCTTACGGACAAGATCATTCTAAAATATGGGAAAGGGTAGAGACAATATGACCTGAGAGGCTGGAATTCAGACTCTCAGCAATAGGGATTAATTCCCTAATCTTTTCAGGCTGCCCTTTTTCTTTGTAGATGGAAGCAAGCAGCTTATAAGAGCTGCTGATATCTGTATGTGTGGAGATGGCAAACTCTAATACCGAGCATGCTTCATTCACATAGCCTTTGTCATAGAGAGCCTCTGCCCAACTTTGAAGGGTGCGGACTAACAGGGTATAACTCTGGTCATATTGGGACAGAAGATCGATGTTTGGAGCGCCATACATGAGCTTTAGGTCTGTATTGCTGATGCCGGTAAAATTCACAATAGGCTTCTCTGAAAGAGACTTTAAAGTATCGTGATAATCGGCAATCATAGGGTCATCTTTCATAATGTCCATGGGAAGAGTCTCAAAAGGTATTTTGATATAATCGAGACTTTCAAGAGATTTACGGCGTGTGCTGTTAGCCCTTGCCTCTTTTTCCCAGAATTCCTGATTGAGTTTTTCTTCTTTATTACGCTGTTTATGGAGTTCATACCCCAGCCAGATACAGAACACTATAAAGCTTGCAAAAAAGGGAAACTTCATATATAATATCCTTTCAAAGATACACCAACTGAAAACTTTTGTTTTATATTTAACAGTGCCGCAGGGAGGTTAAAATGTTTAATCTTTATAATAAGAAAAGCAAAAAAATTGTTTCATCGGTTATTATCGTTTTATTAATACTTGCTATGGTAATTCCAACTATAGCATCTTTTATGTATTAAGGCAAATATCACAAATAAAATTTGCTGCTGTTTGCAAGAGGTATAAAAATGAAAAAATTTATCAGAGGACTTGTCTGCCTGTGTCTGATTTTAACGGTAGCAATTTTGCCGGAAATGCGGGCAAAGGCGGAGGAAGATGAAAACAAAATATTG
>JAQXYZ010000102.1 GCA_029226935.1 Bacillota bacterium
AAATTTATTTGTAAAGTGTGCTTGACAAATAATGTAAAGTGAACTATACTATAACATGTAAAGCATGCTATACATCAAAAGCGGGATACAAGCTGCAGTAAAAGGTGGCAGTCGCTGGCAGAATACTTGTATCTACCGGAGCTTTGTGACGCTTCGGAAAAAGGAGAGGACAAAAAAATGCAGACGAAAATCGCACAGTACAGAAAGGAAAGAAAGGTGACTCAGGAAGAACTGGCAGATGCAGTCAATGTGACCAGACAGACGATTATTTCACTGGAAAACGGAAAGTATAAGGCGTCTTTGGTGCTGGCGCATAAGATTGCTCAGTTTTTTGGCGTATCTATTGAGGAAATGTTTATTTTTGACAGGGAGGATGAGAATTTATGAAATTCAGAGGGATTTTTTGCGGAACAACCGCAACAACGAATGAGGAATACAGAAAGGTGCTTAAGAACAGAAACCTGTGGATGATTGGTTTGACGATCATAGGGCTTGTGATTGCAGTGGTAGCATTATGGGCAGAAAAGACAGGGGCAGCTGCATTGCCGGATTACATTATTGGTGTATACTGTGGCTTTGGAACAGGGCTTGCAATAGCGGGAGTAATCCTTTTTGTCAGAAATCTGCTCCTTATGAAAAACGAAGAAAAGCTTAAGGAAAGCCGCCTGGAGAACTCCGATGAACGGCTTACGGAAATCAGAAACAAAGCATTGCAGGCTGCCGTCAAAATTCTACTTCTGGTGGGAGTAGCGGCAAGTATGATTTTGGGGATTTTTGAACCGGTTCTGATAAAGGCGTGCCTGTTCCTGTTATATGTTTTTCTTTTCAGTTTTATCATCGCAACAGCATATTATAAAAAAAGAATGTAAAACCTATTGACAAAGTAATATTATATGCCATATAGTATGTGTAACGGAAACAATACTATATGGCATATAATATTATAGAGAGAAATTTAAAGGAAAGGAGAAGCAGTATGGTTTTTAATACAGGAGCAGCGCTTCTGGATGCGATTGTACTGGCAGTTGTGTCCAGAGAAACATCAGGCGCATATGGATATAAAATTACGCAGGATGTCCGGCAGGTCATTGAATTATCAGAATCCACGTTATATCCGGTGTTGAGAAGATTACAGAAGGATGAGTGTCTTGAGGTGTATGATCAAGAATGTGCAGGACGAAACCGCAGATATTATAAGGCAACGGAAAAGGGACGACTTCAGTTGAATCTTTATGAAAGTGAATGGAGAAAGTACTCTGCAAAGATTAACAGTATATTCGAGGGAGGAATGAACAATGAGTAGATGGGAATTTATGAGGCAGTTGGAAGAGCTGCTTTCAGATATTTCGCCAAGTGAACGTGAGGAAGCGCTTCAATATTATAATGACTATTTTAATGATGCCGGAAAGGAAAACGAGCAGGAAGTAATAAAAGCGCTGGGTTCTCCTGAACAGGTTGCGGCAATCGTTAAAGAGGGGCTTAGTGAAAACTGCAGCCGTGGGGAGTTTACAGAGAATGGATTTACAGAGGGAAATGCATCAGTACAAAATGCCATCATAAAGCGGAACACCGAAGGGCAGAATGAGGAAACTAAGAAGGAGTATTCCCAGATCGCGCAGAAACAAACAGAAGAAAAGAAAAACAGTATGCCGGCATGGGCGATTGTGCTGATTGTGATTGGCTGTGTTTTCTTATCTCCGGTAATCTTAGGACTTGTATGTGCCGTACTTGGCATTCTGATTGGCATAGTGGCATCCATACTTGGAGTGGTTTTTGGAATTGGTCTCGCCATGATTATTTTGTACATCGTGGCAATTGCTCTCGTGATTGGAGGTTTTGGCTCCATTCTGGCACATCCGATTGCAGGAGTGGGACTGATCGGAGGAGGCTGTATCTGTGCAGCATTGGGAATTTTGCTTATGCTGTTGGAGGTGCTTTTGGTCGGAAAATGCATTCCGGGTATTTTTGAGGGGATTGGATATATATTTAAGAAGCTTTTCGGGAAAAAGGGGGTGTGAGAAATGAAAAAATTTGTAAAGATCAGTCTCATTACAGCAGGGATTTTGGCAGCGCTTGGGTTTGTGTGCTGTATGATTAGCGTGCTGGCAGGCGGAAGAAGCCTGATTTACTGGGTAAACAATGACGAACAGCTGCATGCACAGCTGGAAAATGCCGGAGATGCGGTAGAAAACGCACTTGACAATATCAGTGATGGCAAACTGCATTTGGTATTTCGGGATAATAAATTTTCAATCGGAAATGATGAATATGCTGAGATGGTGCAGATTGATGAAGACAGGAGCTATTCAGCGCAGGATGTGAAACGCCTGAATTTGGTATTAGGTGCAGGTTTTTTTACAGTAAGGGAGAAAGAAGTATCTGACGGGAACATTGAAATCCATGTGAAGGGAGTAGGAGAGTGTGAAACTTTTGTCAAAGACCAGACCCTGTATGTAGAGGGATTTCAGGGAATTGACATTGCAGTGTTTGGACATACAAAGTTTGAAAACCAGATTATGATTGAAATTCCGGCAGGTATGAAATTTGAAGAGGTAGATGTGGAAATCGGCGCCGGAGTGATGGATATTTCTTCATGCGAGACAGGAGGGCTTTCGGCGGAAATTGGAGCAGGAGAACTGTTGCTGAAGGACATTAAGGCAGGAGAATTTTCAGCAGAAATCGGAGCAGGGCGTATGGATGCTCAGAATGTGACGGTACAGGAGGCTGACCTTATTGTAAGCATGGGAGAATGCATCTATAACGGCAGTATAGTCCAAAATCTTGATGCAGAATGTGATATGGGTAACATGGAATTTATGCTTGAAGGCAGCAGGGAGGATTACAATTATGAGATTGAATGCTCCGCAGGAAATATTGAGGTGGACAGATCCTCGTGGCATGCACTTGGACTGGAAAAGTCTATCAACAACGGTGCAGATGGAACTCTTGATTTGACTTGCAATATGGGAAATATTACTGTTTTATTCAGCAATGGGAAATAGTACCTGAAAGGAGGAAGAATGATTACATTTATTTTATTATTAATTGCGATGGCAATTGTACTTGGAGTGTTGGGATTATGCTTTCATCTGATTGGCGGCGTACTGGGAATTGGCTTTCATGTGATCGGCGGGGTATTGAAGCTGGTGTTTAAGCTGTTGATCTGTCTGCCCTGTGCATTGATTTGCGCCCTGGCAGGACTGGTGCTGTGCTGTACATTGATTTTAATTCCTTTAGGGCTGGCGTGCTTTAAAGCAGCAGGGGGATTGCTGAATCCTTTCAGGTGCTGTGCAATATAGAGATTTATTACAAAGAGGCGGCAGGGAGTGCCGCCTCTTTGTATGTAAAGATTAATCTTGGGGTTTGGATAACCGGAATATACGCTTTCGCAAATGCCAGAAGCATAACAGTATTAAGAAGATATACATGGCAATATAGATACTTGAATATGTATTTACTGTTATCATTTTTCTATCCTGATATATCAAGTAGATGATTGGAAAGACAAGCGTTAATCCATGATAGGTTTTCATAATATAATGATAATAGTAAATGGAAAAGAAAGCACATGTTACTCCAATCAGTATACCTATTATGGTCGAAGCTTGTTTTAAGACCTGCCATTCGAAGGTATCAGAAAATGTTTGATTGGCTGCTTTGCTTAAATAGGGAAGCAGGAGACAGTTGATTGCAGGAAGTATGATAAAAGAAAGTAAATAGTAAATGCCGGTTTTTAATTTCATTTTAAAGTGCACTTCCGTTGGATATAATAGTATGTTCACATTTTACTTCCCAAGAAGAACCACCGCGTGATACTGTGCATTTTGCATAGCCTGCTAATACGGCTGGAGGATAATTAGAATCAATCCAGTTGGTAAAAGGACTATAGGAAAAAGAAGAAGAGGAAGGATAATAAGTTTCTATATAGGATGTTTGGGCCCAATCATAATTTGCCAGTTTAACCATACGATTGGAATGGGTAAAGGCATTATCAAGCACTGTAAAAGAGCCAGAAGCTGTTTTCATCCGATAAAGCGTACCCGATTGTTCGTAATCAATATTAAGTTCGATTCGGGTTGTACATCCACCATCGGTAACAGAACTTTGAGGAGATATATCACTTGAAGGTAGAGATATATTGGCAATTACTGTTTCGGTTTTGATGCCATTATCATTTTCTGTCATTGTCTGATCAATTTGCAAGTCTTCTTCTGATAGAGTAAGCGTTTCTCCTGTATTTAAGTCGGTAATAGTGACAGTAACAAAACCAACACCTGCCTGATTCTCAAGAGATTTTGTCGCAGCAAATGCGGACAAATTGCTGCTCAAAATTGTCGTTATAGCTAAAAAAATTGAAAGTGTTTTTTTCATAAGTTTTCTCCTTTACATAAAAATAATTTGTGGTTACTTTTGTTGATAAAACATTTTTTATTTTTATATGATAAAAATGTATTGTTACTAACTCTATATAATACTTTTGCTTCCTGCAACGTTATTCAGTTGTCAAGCTTCGACTTTGCGCAAAAAGTTTATCTTAAAATGGCCATGCCTTAGTATGTTATTGGATAATTTATACAATTAAGAATAAAGTAATATAGCAACAGTGTTAAGAAGTTAGCTAGTTATTCTTTTGTTTGAATTTTTAGTTCCTCAGGAACTTTAACTTCGTATGTAAAGACCGGAAAACTTTTTGAATTATCATAGTCAGAAAAGTAATTCGTCATATGAAGTAGTGTTGATGCCAATGCTTTTTTGAAATAACTAATTTTGAGATGGTTCATTAATCTATTTGTCCTTTATATGTAAGATAGTTGCAATTTCCATTAAAGGAGAACATAAAAAAACATTTTTTATAGATTGTTCTTCAATAAGTAGAAAAAATAATAAATATATTATTAAAATTATTGTGGCGGAAGTTTTCTTTATTAACTTATTTTTATAAATGAGTTTTGAAGAAAACGGAGCATATCTTATTACTAATGTGATGGCAAGTCCAAATAAGAATATGCCATATTTTGGTGGAATAACAAACCTACTAAATATATTCGCGGAAGTCAATCCTATAAAGATCATAGTAAAAAAGCAAAACAGGCTACTGGAGCAATGGCGACCACCAATAAATAGTCTTAAGGTAGAGAAGCACCAGAGTGATAAAAAAAACTCAATTTTTTTGTTAATAAAAAGCCCTATAACGAAAAAACCAATTATTTTCCAAAACAATTCCAAGAAAACTTCCATGCCGTATGTAGCTTTAATTTTGGTATAATCATCAAGAAAATAGAATGTGCAACACCATTCTATGATTATGTTTGATAACTTGTGACACATTTTGCATTTATCCTTCTCATGTGTTACACTTTAACATAAAAATGAGCAAAATTATCGTATAATTCCTGAACGTAAGAAATCTGAACATGAACGTTATTCTGGAGGTTAAAATTTGAACTTACACTGGTTTATTTATTCTTCAATCACAGTACTATATATTAATTCTGTTTTGACCAATATGTGCTATATGAAGTTAAAATTTAGTCAGAGGGTAACGGTATATTTATATAGTTTAGCAGTAACATTTTTTATGCCCATGGCTCATGGAACATGGACGAATATCATTGTTATTATAGGAAGCTATTTGTTAGTATGCTGGTGGCAAAAACATGCATTGTTAAACGGAATTGGGATGATGTTGAATTATATTATAGGAGTTAGTATTAATTATATAGTATTAGCTGGTATATATATGTGTGGTTTTAATATTCAACGTATTTCAAGTAACATGTTGTATTATTTTCTATATTGTTTTGGGTTGACTGTAATTTTGCAATTGGTTACAGGAATATTAGGGAAATATTGTCGTAATGTCATTTGGAAATGGTTGGAAGAAAAGGACACAAATCAAAGAAAAATTGTTTATTTATTATTTGCAGAGATTGGAATCTGTTGTACTGTTTTTGCTTTTAATGTTATCTGGGGAAACTATGTGGGGTATTCAACTTCGATTTTGATGTTTAATGGAGGATTGTTCCTGATATTGCTGTTTGCTACAGGAATAGTATTGTATCGATTATATGTCATTTTGAAAGAAGATTATGCGCTGAGACTTCGAATATCTGAAGCAGAAGCTATGGTAGAATATGCAAGCAGACTGGAAAATTTATATCAGGAAATTCGTATCTTTAAGCATGATTATATGAATATTCTTTCGTCCATGTATTCTTATTTAGATGAAGGAAAGTACGAAGAATTAAAGAAATACTTTGAAAAAGAAATTTTACCTAGTGGTAGACATTTAGCAATAGAAGACGCAGCTATTGGACAATTAGCAAATATGAAAATATTAGAAATAAAAAGTGTCTTATATGCAAAAATTCTTAAAGCAACCTGCTTGGAATTGCAAATAGTAGTGGATATTCCTAAAGAGGTAGTGACGCTAAATATATTAATTCCTGATTTGGTTAGAATATTGGGGATATTGCTGGACAATGCAATAGAGGCAGCCTTGGAGACGGAAGAACAGAAATTGTACATAGGAATTATTGAGGAAAAAGAACAGGGTTACATAAAGGTTTCCAATTCATCGAAACCAGTAGAAAATATCTCGTTGCTATTTGAACAAGGATATACAAGTAAACAAAAGCATATAGGAGTGGGGTTGTATGAAGTGGAAAAATTGTTAAAAGATAAGGAAGAGGTATTCCTTAATACGGAATATAAAGAAGGGGAATTCGTACAGCTGCTTCAAATAATAAAGAAAGAGGAGAATAATTAAATGCTCCCGATTATTATATGTGATGATGATAACAGGTATAGAAATTATTTGGAAGAGATCATTCGAAAGTGCATTTTTATAGAAGAATTAGATATGGAAGTTGCACTTTCATCCGATTGCGCAGGTAAGGTGCTTCAGTATATAAAAGAGAATCAAGCGCCCTTTCTGTATTTTTTGGATGTAGATTTGAAAGATATGGTATTTACTGGGATTACTTTGGCACAAAAAATAAGAGAGTTTGATCCAAGAGGTTTTATAGTATTTGTAACTGTTCATGAAGAAATGTCTTTTATGACATTTCAATATCAGGTTGAAGCAATGGATTATATTTTAAAAGATTATCCTGAAAAAATTCCGGAGCGTATTAAACAGTGTCTGTTTCATGCACAGGACTTGTTTTCTTCACAGAACAATACGACCCATAAGGCACTTAAGATTAATTTGGGAGGTAGAGTACTGTTAATAAAGCAAGAAGAAATTATTTGCGTAAGGACATCCTCGAATGCACATAAAATTAAAATATTTACAGTAAAAGGAATTTATGAAATGGCGGGAGGTTTAGTTGAAATTAAGAAGCAATTGGATGACCAGTTTATGTTGTGTCATAAATCCTGTATTATCAATTTGAAATATTTGGAACAATTGGATAAGAAGGAAAGAAAAGCATATATGTCAAATCATTTGGTGTGTCCGGTATCTTTTCGCCAAATATCAAAACTAGGTGCAAAGTTAGATGAAAATTGTAAAAAGGAAAAATAGAAAATCTAAGAAAAAAAGAACCGAGGCATATCAAAAGCCCCGGTTCAAATTATTTTATCATATTCTAAATATCAGGCTGCTTAGTTCTTCTTTTCCCCTATCGTAAAGAACAGTCCAGCTTTCTTAAGTGCAGGGCGCAGTGCCAGATAAACAATGACTGACACGATGGTGGAGGTTACTGCGTTGATGGAAGTAGCAGCTATATTCCATGCAAGAGTCAGTTCAGCGGCAGGCTTGCCGAGGATAAGCAGCTTATAGAAATAACCGATTAAAGGATCAAAGATTACATTAAATAGTAATCCGCCAATTGCTGCAACGGTTGCCCGGATAGCCACTTTTTTATTGTCAGTTTCAAGTGTGATTTTCCCAATTTTATGTGCGATGAGTCCTGTAATCAGACCGATGCAGAATTTAAGTAAAAAGGTCTTGGGTGCATATACAATATAGACGGGATCGAGCAGATCACCGATGGTCATACCGATTGCACCGCCAAGTCCGCCGTAGACACCACCAAGGAGCAGAGCACCAAGGACACAGACTGCGTTTCCAAGATGAATGGAAGTTGCATCGCCGCCGGGAAGAGGGATCTTAATCTGTAAAAAGGTAAATACCACATAGGATAAAGCTGCCATCAGACCAGTCAAAGCTATTTTTTTGGTTGTTTCATTTTTCATAAGTAGTTTCCTCCTCAAATTGATTGTTGTACCCTATTATACGCAATGGTGGCATTATAAAAAGTACCAAATTAGAACTTTTAAACCATACCAGTTTCTTTCCTGATTACCGTATATTTATAAAATTTTTCTAAAGAAAATTGTATTTTTGTTAAAAAGAAATCCTTCTGTTGACATTAAAATGGGAGAAACATATAATGACAAATGGTTAACTAGTTAAAAATTAATTATTTAATAAAGGAGGAATCATGCGAAAGGATTTACAGCATCAGTTAACGAATCTTTTTCGTCAGGCGGATCAATCACTGAAGCGTGTGATTAATAAGAAGGTTGCAGGAACCGGGGTGTACAGGAGCCAGCACAGGATGTTGATGATCTTAGGAAAGCATCCGGACTGTTCCCAGTCTGCAATTGCTGAAAAACTGGAAATTTCCCCGGCAGCGGTCGCGGTTTCGTTAAAGAAGCTTGAGAGGGCAGGATTTATAAGCAGACAGTGTGACGAGGCTGATAATCGTATGAATCATGTGGTAGTGACGCCTAAGGGAAAGGAAGTAATCAATCAAAGTATTATTTACTTTCAGGAAGTAGAGGATGCCATGTTTAAGGATTTTTCGGAGGAGGAAATGAAAACTCTGGAAAAATTCTTTATTCGGTTTATTCAAAATGGAGATGACTATTATCAGGATATGTTAAAACAGGAAGAAAATTGAGGAGAAGTGGATTATGAAAAGATATTGGAAGTATGTGAAACCCTATCTTCCGGCATTTATTATCGGACCGATTTTAATGATCGTGGAAGTGATTGGGGAAGTGATATTGCCTAAGCTTATGGCAAATATCATCAATATTGGCGCAGCGAATCATGATGTGCCCTACATTCTTAGTATGGGTCTTGTCATGCTTGGAACTGCATTTATGATGATGGTAGGCGGAATCGGAGGTGCGTATTTTGCCGCAAAAGCATCTGTCAATTTTTCATCGGACTTAAGGAGTGATGTGTTTGACAAGGTACAGACATTTTCTTTTGCAAATCTGGATCAGTTCAGCACAGGTTCTTTGGTAACGCGTCTAACTAACGATATTACCCAGGTGCAGAATCTGATTACCATGGCTCTGCGCATGATGCTTCGTGCACCGGGAATGCTGATTGGCGGTCTGATTATGGCATTTATGATTAATACACAGCTGGCGTTGGTCATTTTTGCTGTAATTCCTGTACTGGTTATTCTGATTTTACTGATAATTCGTGTTGCATTCCCCAAATTTGATGTGATGCAGAAAAAGCTGGATTTATTGAATTCCAATATTCAGGAAATGCTTACCAATGTGCGTGTAATCAAGTCCTTTGTAAGAGGGGATTATGAGGAAAAGCGTTTTGGAAAAGCCAATGATGATCTGAAGGAATCCAGCTTAAGCGCCTTTAAGGTAGTTATTTTAAATATGCCGATTATGATG
>JAQXYZ010000103.1 GCA_029226935.1 Bacillota bacterium
TTTTAATCTGAAGATCCAGCTTGATCTCCCCGGGATCCGTCCCAGCAATCGTCACCGCGGTTGGGGTCATCTTCTGCATTCTGTACTCCTAATCTTATTATAGCAATTTCATCCTCCATTTCAACTACATCCTCAAAATGAGGTAGGAAGATCTATAAAATAATTATATAGAACTGCAGTTCCATAAGTAAAGGTGCAAATCGCATATACAAATTGCACAATAAAAATGATCCTTCTGTTCTGGCTTCTCATGTGTTCAACGGGGCCTCCCCCACTGCCTTTTAAGAGGGTGCTTTGCTCCCGTGATCAAAGATTGTTTTCAACGTATTGATTTAAAATCTTTTCTGCTTCATCGCTGTTCGATGCACACACAATTACATAGGAACCCAGATGCCCTTTTCTCCCCAAGGTCTTATCATTTTCACCTGCCTCTGTGTTCCATCCTCCGCAAACGTAATCTGTACAATAACCTCATTGTCCTTTTCGGGATCTCCGGAAATCACCTTAAGCTGTACCTTTTCTTCATTATCCAATAAATTTAAAAGAGACCGGGCTGCCTGTACGGGATCTAATATGGGATCGGTTTGGGTTCCGCTATTTACCACATGCTCATTTAATATTTCGCCCATGCCATTTGTCCTGTAATCCATCAGCGTCCCATTGATTCCCTCCGGATATGCAGCATCAAATTCGAAACCGGATGCAATATATTCATACATACTGATCTCTTCTTCCCTTGTCACCTGAAACACATCATTCTCATACGCATACCCAATGATTTCCTTCCAGACCCAGACATGTGGACTGGAATCTACTGCATAATATAAGATTTCGGCTGTCTGCTTTCCGGAATCAATTGCTTGTATTTTATAACAAGGACTTTTCTGTGCCTCATTGGAAAATGAATTCTCTGCCCACGGCCATGGACTGGACCATCCAAATTCTCCACCAACAGAAATTCCATGATTCTCAAAATCCTTCCTGGCATCCTCTGTTGCCATCTTCCGAATCGTCGGTAAATCTCTTCCACAAAAGGCCTGCGCCCATGCACTAATATCCTTCACTGTCTTTTCATCAGCTTCAGCTGTCTCACTTTCCGCATCTAACGTTGGATTTCCCTGTTCTCCGCTTTCACGATCTGCATCAAACGTTTTATTACCTTTTCGCCCTGTTTCAGAAGCGATTTGATTCTCCGGTTTTTGATTCGTCAGGCATCCCACAGCAACACCTACAAGCAGGGCACTCACAATTGTCACCACCCATGTACGGGGTTTCTTGAAATTCAATACATTTTTTATGCGCTTTCCTGCGTCTCCTTCCCCAAAGGCAATCGGCGCAAAGGAATACGGATGCCGCTCCATGGCGAACTCCAGCAGAGACTCGCTGTAATCTTTCTTAATCCCGCTCCCGAAGGTTTCTATCACAGCCTCATCACAGCTCATCTCCATGTCCCGTACCATATAGAAATAAGCAATCCAGACCAGCGAATTCCACCAGTACACAGCTAAAAGAACAAAGGCAAGCATTTTCCAAAATGGGTCATACCGCCTGATGTGGCAGCACTCATGGGCCAAAATATACTGTTGCTCCAATGGCTCCATCCCAAAGGGAATGTAGATCCGCGAATGAAAAGTACCAAGCACAAAAGGGGAGGGAATACTGTCGCATTCCCAGACACTCGCAGTTCTATGACCCTTTTCTCTTTCATCTGTACTCTGTGATGGGCGCACACGAACCGGCATTGACTTTTTTAATATAACCGCAGTACAAACAAGTTTCCTGCATTTTATGTATGAATAAGTTCCATAAAACAGCATCAGAACCGTTCCTGCGAGCCAGATAACACATAATACTGCAAGCACCTTCTGTGCAGTAGTCGTTGTCTGGGCAGCTGCCGAAGACAAGGTGTTGTTATCTGCAGCTGCAGCCAAATTCTGTGTTCCCAAAGCCGGCGAATTTTTTACCATGTTATGATTGATATCCGATAAAATACCACCATCTGCTTTCGCGCCCTGACTGAAAGGCCGGAATAGATTAAACACACTGAAGGGCGAAACAATAGTCAAATCAAACATCATTCGAATCCCCACAATTGCCCACAGCCAATATGAGTATTTCTTGGGATATCTTTGAAGTAGAAACCGGACAGCCAGCACGGTAAGAATTACGACTGCAACGATGCCGTTTCTCTGTAAAAACGCGAGAAAAATATCGCACGCTTTCTCCATTGTCAACTACTCCTCTCTATGCTCATCAATCATTTTTTTAAGCATCTTTGCTTCCTCTTTGGAAATTTTCTTACCACCTAAAAATGCAGCGATAAATCCCGGCAGGGAACCGTCGAAGGTTCGTTCAACAAAATATGCAGATTCATCTGCCTGCACCTGTTCCTTGGAAATCAACACCGAAACAGTTGCATCCTCGTTGGCAATGTATCCTTTCTCACACATCTTGCGTACCACCGTATAGGTTGTAGATTTCTTCCAACCCAACTGGTCCTGACACAGCTTCACAAGCTCCCCGGAATTTACCGGCGCATTGTCCCATACCACACACATAAAACGGTAATCACTGTCACATAATTTTGCATAATCCATTGGCTTCATCTCCTCTTTATTTTGGTTTATGATCATCAACCAATTAAAGTTTATATCCATAAACCAAAAATGTCAAGGTTTATTTCTATAAACCTTGACATAAAATCTTTTTTATATGCTTTCCTTTTTCCGATTAATTTTCGCTTGCCATCTTGCTTCTGATCTTTCTTGCTGCCTCGACCATATTCCCGAGGCTGGCATCTGTTTCCGGAACCCCTCTGGTTTTTAAGCCACAGTCCGGATTTATCCATAGCTTCTCCCTATCGACTTTTGTAAGCATGATTTCTAACGCTTTTTCTATTTCTTCCACCGAAGGAACTCTCGGGGAGTGAATATCATATACTCCCGGTCCTACCTCCGTCTCAAAATGGTTATCCTTTAAGGAATCCAAAATCTGCAAATCCGAACGGGATGCTTCAAAAGTAATCACATCCGCATCCATATCGTCAATGGCCGGAATGATATCCGTAAATTCACTGTAACACATATGGGTATGAATCTGGGTCTCCGGTTTGACCCCGCTGTGCGTCAGACGAAATGCCGGGATTGCAAAATCAAGATACTCAGTATACCAGTCTGATTTACGCAAAGGCAGCTTTTCTCTCAGCGCCGCTTCGTCAATCTGTATGATTTGAATGCCATTTGTCTCCAAATCCAGCACCTCATCCCGGATTGCCAGCGCAATCTGTGAGATAGACTCCCGGATTGAAATATCCTCTCTCGGAAATGACCAGTTAAGGATTGTAACAGGGCCTGTCAGCATTCCCTTCATGACCTTTTTCGTCAGAGACTGGGCATACACTGACCACTCCACCGTAATCGGCATTTTACGATATACATCTCCCCAGATAATCGGTGGCTTTACACATCTTGTTCCATAAGACTGTACCCATGCTTTTTCGGTAAAAAGAAATCCGCCCAGTGCCTCACCGAAATACTCTACCATGTCATTTCTTTCATATTCTCCGTGTACCAGCACATCCAACCCGATTTCTTCCTGCCATGCAACACAGTCTGCAATCTTTTTCTTATTAAACTCCACATACTCCTGCTCCGTAATCTCGTCCTTACGGAAAGCAGAACGGTTTGCCTTTACATCCTTCGTCTGCGGGAAAGAACCAATGGTTGTTGTGGGAAATTCCGGCAGATTCAGTACGTTCTTCTGGAGTTTCTGACGCTCACTGCGCTTTGGAAGTCTGATATAATCATCATCTGTAATAAGAGAAAGCCTTTTTTCAACCTCTTCGTTTGTACAGTTTCTGTCACCTGTAAACAGGTTGTAATTACTTAAAAATACCGAATCTGAAGTAAAATTTTCTTTCTCTGCCAATACGCTGAGTTCTCTCAGTTCCACCAGTTTTTCCTCTGCAAATGCAAAATAGCTTACATATTCCTGAGAAAGTCTGGTCTCATTTTTTAGGGTATAGGGCACGTGAAGCAAAGAACAGGATGTAGAAAGTACCACCTGTATTCCTTTGTTACGCAGGGTATTTACCATATTCAGTGTTTTCTCATAATGATTTTTCCATATATTTTTTCCATTTACCAATCCGGCAAACAGAAGCTTATCCTGTGGAAAACCATATGTTTCAATCAAATGACAAGTTTCCTTCCCCTCGATAAAATCAAGTCCGATTCCCGCAAACGGCATTCGGATCACTTCCTGATAGATATCCCTCACATCTCCAAAATAGGTCTGAAGTAATACCTTGCAGCTTTTTGCACAAGGCAAAACAGCATCATAAATCTTACGGAATAACTTGATATCATCCTTGTCCATATCCTGCACAATAGACGGCTCATCAAACTGCAGCCATGCAATATGGCTCTCCTCACACTTTTTGATCAGCTTCTGATAAGCTTCTACTATAGCATCCACATAGTCGGCTGCTTTTTTGGTTCCGGTATATCTGCACAACCTTAACATCGTGTATGCCCCGACTACAACAGGCTTTGTTTCAATTCCAAGTGCTTTTGCCTCCTCGTATTCCTCCCAAAGCTTGTTTCCGGAAAGGTCTATTACGGTATCATCCTCAATTTCCGGAACTATGTAGTGATAATTGGTGTTAAACCATTTCTTCATGGCAAGAGCTCTGACATCACCGGATTCTCCCTGATAACCACGTGCCATTGCAAAATATGTGTCTAACTGCGGTAAGTGCAACTCCCTATAACGCTTTGGGATGATTCCAAGCATTGTGGCTGTATCCAATACCATGTCATAGAACGAAAAATCATTGCTGGAAATAAAATCAACTCCTGCATTTTTCTGTGTGTTCCAATGTGTTTTTCTCAAAGTCTCTGCAGTCTGCAAAAGTTCCTCTGAATTGATCTCTTTTTTGAAATATTTCTCAGAAGCGAACTTCAATTCCCTTAAAGTTCCGATTCTGGGAAAACCAATAACTGATGTCTTCAAATTCTCCTCCTTAATGATAATTAATTTATAGGCTTAACTATGAATACTTATCTATTTATATGATGTTTCTGATTCCCTCACAAATCTTCCCTGCGACAACCGGATTATTCATGGTGTACAGATGAATTCCGTCAATATCATTGACCAGCAGATCGATAATCTGACTTAAGGCATAAGACATTCCCGCATCAAAAAGTGCTTCCCTATTGTCTTCATACTTATGAATGATTTTTTGAAAACGCTCCGGAAAAGATGCTCCGCACATGGTCACCATGCGCCTAATCTGAGCTGCATTGATGACCGGCATAATACCCGGAATCACCGGCACATCAATCCCCGCAATCCTGCAGTCATCCACAAAATGAAAGAATTTTTCATTATCAAAGAATAATTGGGATAAAAGCAACTGCGCTCCGGCATCTACTTTTCTTTTTAAGTACTTCATCTCGCTGACCCGGTTTTCCGATTCCGGATGGCACTCCGCATAACAGGCTCCCGCAATACAAAAATCTCCATTTTGTTTCAAATAGGAGATCAGATCGGATGCATGACGAAAGTCATCCTTTTCCGGAAGCTTCGGGTTTCTATCCCCACGAAGGGCAAGTACATTCTGAATTCCCTCACTGTTCAACACTTCTATAAAAGAATCAATTTCCGCACGGTCATAGCTCAGACAGGTAAGATGCACCACCGGCTCCACATGGTATTCATACTTAATTTTGCGTGCCAGCTCAATAGTACGATTATAGTTGGAACTCCCTCCTGCCCCAAAGGTCACACTGATAAAATCCGGCTTTAACTCACAAAGAACCTCCAATGTCGCATCAATATTTTTCAGTTCGCTGTCTTTTTTGGGCGGAAATATCTCAAAGGACAAACTTCTTTTCTTTTTCTCATATAATTCTGATATCTTCATCTTCTTCCTCTCTTAGTACACCATTCCTATATCACTGACAGAATTTCTTAAACATTAATAAGTATATAGGGAAAAAGAATATTTGAAAAATACAGAAAAATAGCGCTTTGTCATAGTCTTAGACTATTTCAAAGCGCTTATCTCCGTTGTTTTTGATTTTATATATGCATATGCAATGCTTCCACATAAGCCTGTCCATACTGGCTCATAGGCATATTTTTCTGGAAAATAATCCCGATCCGCATAGTCTCTTCCACTGCCAAAGGCCTTGCAATGATATTCTCCCCATTCAACTCTTTGCTGATCACACCGGAGCTTACGGTGTAGCCATCCAGCCCAATCAACAGATTAAACAAAGTAGCCCTGTCTCTCACTTTGATATTTTTCCTCCGATCCAGTGTACTTAAGATTTCCTCGGAAAAATAAAAGGAATTGTAATCTCCCTGCTCAAAAGACAGATACGGATAATTCTCTAACTCCTTCAAGGTCAAAACCTGTCTGTCCGCCAGAGGATGCCCCGAGGAAATAAACACATGGGGCTTCGCCACAAACAGCTCCTCAAACATCAGACCGTTCTGCCGGATCATTTTCTCGATAATCTCTTCATTCCTGGAGGAGGTGTAGAGAATCCCAATCTCGCTTTTTAAGTGGCTGACATCCTCGATAATCTCATATGTCTGTGTCTCCCGCAGAGTAAAATCATACTGGTCACCGCCAAATTCACGTATCACATCCACAAAGGCATTCACCGCAAATGAATAATGCTGGCAGGACACCGAGAATTTCGGCCGATGCTGTCTCTTATTTAGAAATTTATCCTCCAACAGACTGGTCTGCTCTAAAATCTGCCTCGCATAAGACAGAAAAAGTTCTCCCTCATTGGAGACCGAAACTCCCTTATTGGTTCTATTAAAAATGGTGATCTGCATTTCCTTTTCCAATTCGCGAATCGCATTCGTTAGGCTGGGCTGGGAAATAAAAAGACGTCTTGCTGCCTCTGTAATATTACCAGTTTCTGCCACTTCCGCCACGTATTTTAACTGTTGTAATGTCATATGCTGTCCCTTTCTTTGACTGCAGAGATGTTTACTTCAGTCCACCCAATCCCTTTCTATCTGCAAGATCCAATGCTCCATCTTTGACTTCTTCTCTGGAATAGTCATGCTCCTCTAAAAACTCATCAGACAATGTATTCAGATATTCATAAAATCCCAGTGCAGCTTCAAAGAATCCATTCTCATCCACATCAAGTTTATCAGATAGCAGATTTTCCGCCTCATTAATTTTTCCGGCATTAACCATAGTGATTAATTGAGAGTATAATCTGTCTGATGCCAATAACTTTTTTCTAATTTGTTCGTTTAATTCTCCATTTTCTTCTCCCTCATCAAGAGAATTTTCATTCAAAAACTCTTCGTGATATTCGTAAGTTGCTGTATTCTTTCCAAAAAGAACTTTCGCAAGCATTCTCACCATATCCCGAACCTGTCGCATTATAAAATCATTCTCGTATTCCATTTTTTTCCTCCATCTCAAAACAGAGCAATTCCTGTGTTAAATGAGGGACAAAATACATTTTGTCCCTCGAATCATTTTTGATTTTAACAAAGATATCCGCATTTATCAACAAAAAAGGACTGGTGAAAAATTCTCATCAGTCCTTAATCATGAAAGGTGACTGCCAGATTTGAACTGGCGATCAGGGAGTTGCAGTCCCATGCCTTACCACTTGGCTAAGTCACCACATGTAATGCTCCTGCTTTTGGAGCATTGCCTACGCAAAACATTTCGCGAAGCGAAATTTAATTTGTTTTGCTCAAAAACTCCCCGAGTAGGGCTCGAACCTACAACAACTCGGTTAACAGCCGAGTGCTCTACCATTGAGCTATCGAGGAATATTAAAAAGCATATTTAATTTTATGCCTTCAAAATTTCATACAGAACTTGGAATCGTGGATACCGTAGTTTTTCAAGATTCTTTACTACCAACATACTCGCTGCGCTCGTATGTCGCCTTG
>JAQXYZ010000104.1 GCA_029226935.1 Bacillota bacterium
CAGCCGGTGTCCCGTCTTTCAGAAGGCCCGGCAGGATGGCGCGCCCGGTGGAAACTGCGTCGGCCCCCAGAGCCATGAGTTTGTAGGCATCTCTTCCATCATCGACAGAGCAGTCTACAAAAACTTTCATTTTTCCTGAGACCTTCTTGATTTCTGGGAGGATCATCGCCGGCGGTACGGCAAAAGGCATTCTCCCGTGATGATGGCTGACCACAATGGCATCCACGCCCGCTTTCTCACAGATGGCAGCATCTCGCGTGCTGAGTACACCCTTTGCGACAAACGGCACCCCTAATTCATGGGCGAAGCCCGCAAATTTTTCAATGTCCTGTGCCGTCAAGGTTCCGAGTTTTTCGCCGTCCACCACATCCAGCTCACCATCTGTCCCAATGCTGTGGTCGATGTCGATGCCAACCCCAAAGGCCTGATGTGCTGCAGCATAGGCCTTCTGTGACCTGATCTTCTCGTGGTCAGCGAAAGGCTTGATAATGCGGATCGTTTCAGCGCCAACTTCAGCAATTTTCGCGTAATCTTCGTCGGACTCCATTCCGACCCAGTTGACAATTCCCAGATGCTTTGCCGCCTGCTCGTATTCTTCCATCGGCTTATGATCGAGTCCCGCTTTGTTTAGGTGTGAAAATGCCGGCATCATAATCGGCGAGGTAAAGTCCTTTCCCCACAGCTGCATCGAAAGATCCGCTACGTGCGTGCCAATTATCCGCTCCTCGATGAGAATTTCATCCAAAAACCGTCTAGTATGCCAACTCGCATTTGATGCGGCCTTGGGCAGCACCGGAATCAGTCCCTCTGGTCCTGGCCATTTTGCTTCTTTTTCCATTTTCTAACCTGGTATATTCTAATGAGCTCATCGAGCTAATAGGAATATACATTTCCTTTCTATCAACTTTATATACGTAGTTGATTACTGTTTAGAAATAGTATATGTTTGAAAAAGTGAATGTGTATGTGGATTTATATCCCTCCCTGTAGCTTTGACTACTTAAGAAAGTATCATACCGCAGACTTATTCACCAGCAACCATCAGTTAGATGAGTCTTTGAACTCGCATTTCGAACCAGGATTTGCAGATTAAGCCCTGTGGGTTCAACACAGTCACAAAATCTATAATCGAAAGGAACTTAACTATGATTACATCAGGAATTGACATTGGAAAGAATTCCCATGTCATCTCAGTCATTGATCAGGATACAGGCGTTCTGCTAGTCAAGCCGACATCCTTCACCAACAACTTTGAAGGATTCAAGAAGCTCGACAAAATTCTAGAACCGTATTCAGAAAAAAATCTGAGAATCGGCATGGAAGATACCGGACACTATCACTTCAATCTTCTCCATCATCTTCTTAAAGAAGGATACAGCACGTATCTCATTAACCCTTCAAAGACAGATGCAGAAAGAAAGTTAACCGGAAACATCACAAAAAATGATCAGCAGGATTCAATGCAGATTGCAGATATTCTAGCATATCCAGCAAGAAAGAAGCTTTACCGAAAGGTTGATATGACCTTCTTTTCCATGGACGAGCAGAAAAGTCTTACGCGTCTGCACGCAGATCTTACGGAACAGCTGTGTCCAATAGGCAATAAAATACAGAAGTCGCTGGACATCCTGTTTCCCGAATACAACAGCTTATTTGGCGGCCATTATGGCAAAACCTATATGAAGATCCTTATGACCTTTAAATCAGCCACTAACATTGCCGAAGCTGACATTAGCGATATCAAGGAAGCAATGAAGCATAACGGCCGAGGAAGAGGCGTTAGCTTTACTGCTGAGGACCTCCAGGCACTAGCAAGAAATTCGGTTGCACAGGCAAATAAAGGCGAGGAATACGCCCTTGAAGCCCGACTCAATCAGTACACTGTAGTAGCAGAGCAGCTTGAAAAAGTGGATAAAAAAATAGAAGAGCTGTCAAAAGAAACAAACTCTCCTATGCTAACCATTCCAGGAATTTCGCACCTTTCCTGTACCACCATTCTAGCTGAAATACGCTGCATTGGCAACTTCAATTCGGCAGCAAAGCTTACAAAATTTGCAGGAGTAGCTCCAAAGCACTACGAATCAAGCCAGTTTGACGCTAAGCACTGCTCAATATCCAAGAAAGGTAACAAGTATCTGAGAAAGATACTCTATCAGATAATAACGCCTGTCATTAACAATAATAAGGTCTTCAAGGACTACTATGACAAGAAGATCAGCGAAGGAAAGAGCCATAGGTGTGCACAGGGCCACTGCGTAAGAAAGCTTCTCAGGATCATCTTCCACATTCTTGCGACTGGCGAAGGCTTTGATCCAAACAAGCTGAAGTAGACGCTTCAGTTTCTTCGATATTTTTTACATATCATTTTGAAAATTGTGCAAAAAGCTATAGGAGATTTGCATCACAAATTTGTGAATAATCTCGCATACTATTCATTTTTCAAAGTTCTATATACTATTTGTATACTAACTAAAATCAAATAAAATTTTCAAACTTTTTCATAAAACTACTTGATTTTTATATAGTTAGCTTTCGTTTTAGATTTTTGTAAACCTCTTTTGTTTACAGGTCCCACTATACCTGCGCAAGATCATATAAACAATACTTTGGATGTGATCATTAACAGGATTAACAAGATGAAAGGGGTTCATAGAGTTTTCTTTGTAAATT
>JAQXYZ010000105.1 GCA_029226935.1 Bacillota bacterium
TTCGATATCTTCTGGTGCACCGAATAAAAAGTTTCAAGTTAACCTGTACTATCGGAATCGCAGACCGTTCATATGTACCAGAAACTTATTATTCGGTGTACCAGATTGCCTCCAGCGCCTGGGAAAGATCCTAGATCAGATTCTCCTTGTCCTCCAGACCGCAGGAGATTCGGATCAGCCCTGCCGGAATGCCTGCTTCCAGGTCAAACAGCTTTCCCATGTATTCGCTCATGATTTCCTTGTATCATCTTTATTTCGCGATGCCTGTTTTGTGATCTTTGTAAACTATTGAATCAGCACAAATTGATTTGTATAATACGATTTACAATTCTTGCGGATGTAATATGTATCTGTAAATAATATCCATCTGCTCTTCCGATAAGGATTTTCCATAGGATGCCAACGTCAGCACCGTGTCCTCATCATAGATCAGATAAAAATAGCTTTTCGTTTCCTCATCTTCCGATTCGTATACCGAAAAATTGTCTGTTGACAGCAACTCCGATCTGACAGCCTGGGAAAAGTCATAGGGGATTGAAAACGTCCGTGGAATATGATGCTCAAACGCCTCTCTTAAAATACGGTTATGAATTGCCGGCGCTTTTGTTGTATAGCGCTCGAAACTCCATTCACAGGAGTCCGGACTCTCATCTTCTGCCGTAATCATATATGATTTGATATCCAGCAGAAAGGAACCCATATCACTTCCGTCAGCGCAATACTTTCCGTCACGGTCACTGCCGCAAAATACGTTGAGTTCTTCCTCCGGAATCTCTATAGCAGCAGATTCTTTTTCCATATGCCCCATAAAATAGATTACCCCGGCAGTGATTCCGCCAAGCAGCACCCCACAGATGCAGACAGGAAGAATCACCAGTGTCAGCAGCATGTTGGAAGTACGTTCTATTTTTCTTTTCGAAGCCCATTCTGTTGTAAGAACCGTACAGACCGTGATTGCAAAAACCACAACCCAGATAAGCGGAACAACGAGGGCCTCCTTTGACCGGTTGATTTCTCCCATCCAGACGACAATTCCACTATGAAGAACCCCCGCCAAAAGAAGTACCGTCATCGCCCCCCTCCAGGACAAGTGTTTCCTCTTGGGCAGCTGCATGCCCTGCAGAACAGCCTTTTTCGCCCGGCTCACCCAAATGATATAAGCAGACAGCTGATAAATCCCCACGAAAAAGATACAGAACCACAACAGCACAGCGGAAAAAGATAAAACCGAGCTTTCCAACTGGTTTAACCCCAGAGTAAGGTGATAGCCTACAATCACCATGGAGACGATCATCATATAAACCGGCCAGAAGACATTATTAAACCGCATCGTCTTTCGAATCGTTTTAAGTTTCATCTCCTGATCCGTCTCAATGGGTGGAAGTTCTTCTTTTTCACTGTAAAAAAGATGTATTTTCCCATTCGAACATATAAAATGCCAGCCCGCCTTTTCACAGAAATCAATGTATTCCGCACCATTTCCCGCCGGATGGGTATCATAGACACTGCCTTCCGAAAATAGTTCTACTGCAAAAGTCAGTTTCACGGGAGCAGTCTTCTCAAAGACATGCTGTATTCCATTTAACTCCTTTATCATCCAGCCCTTCTGTGCCATTTCTTCCAGATATTTCTTTTCCGTTTCCAGATTATCGTAATAAATAGCATGACGAATTTTTAACGTATCCTGATTCTTCATCTGATTCATTTCCTCCCACAGATATTGTCATAATCGCTAACCAGCTGTTTTAGTCTGGCATACTCTTCCTGCAGCAAACGCTCCCCTGCATCCGTAATCACATAGCTGCGCTTTCTGCCTTCCACTGCTGTTTCCCGTATAAATCCCTGTTTCACGAAATCACCCAGCAGGGTGTAAAGCGTACCGGGACCAATCACCACACGACCTCCTGTCATCTCTGTCACCCGATCCATAATGTCAATGCCACAGCATTCCCTTTGCAGGCATAATAAAATGTAAAACATCTGCTCGGTAAGTGTTTTATACTTTTCCCTTGCCATAAGAATATCCTTTCCTCAGATTCATATTGAGTAAGCGTCAAAAGTACTTTTTCCCTTATATCATTAAATATCGATATTCAATATTGATTATCGATATTATAACTTATACTTTTTCTATAGTCAATATCGAATTTCGATATTAAAAATAAATTTTTATCTATATGTCCCCCATGCAGCTCCACAATGTCCTTTGCAATGGCAAGGTCAAGTCCAGTACCTCCGGTGCCGGTGGAGCGTGCCTCATCCTGCCGATAGAACCTTCGCCCTGCAGATAAAGTTCCACCAGATCTGCCTGATTCATAGGTTCTGTACACATCTATTCCCAACCGATTTCAATTTTCACAAAACATATTGTCTACGCAGAAATATATACAAAATGGGCGATACACTGATTTTTTTCCGTATACGCCCACAATATTTAAGTTTCCTGCTAAATTTAACCCAAAATGGGCGGCAGAGAAGAATTATCCTGCATACGCCCATAATTTTTTCCGCTCCACAATAA
>JAQXYZ010000106.1 GCA_029226935.1 Bacillota bacterium
GGGAAAGCACATCAGCATGGATACATTAGCCCGTATCTGCGAAACGCTGAATTGTGAGATTACCGATGTGATTGAGTTAGTACCAGACGAGCCTGCTTCCACAGGAGGTAAGGAACATGAGCGAATTGAAACCAAGAATAAAAGAAAACGGAATTGATTATATCCTTGTTGGAGATTACTACATCCCGGACTTGAAGTTGCCGGAGGAACACCGCCCCATCGGAAAGTACGGACGGATGCACCGGGAATATTTAAGAGAAGTCTGCCCAGCCAGATTACACACATTGACCCTGACCGGGGAATTGTGGACATATCTTGCAGACCTGAACGAACAGGCACAGAAACGGTTAGACACCATCATGGAGCAGATGAAAGCTGCCGAGGGCGTGACCGAGGAATTGAAGCGTACCCGTCAAATGGAATGGGTGCAGCGTTGCAATAACATTCACAACCGGGCAGAAGAAATTGTTTTACATGAGATGATTTATTCATAACGGTATGGTAGAATGATTATTACAAATTAGAAGTTGTAAAGGAGACTTTGTATGGGTAGAAAAGAAATAACAACAAAAGAAGATTTAATGAAAGTAATAGAATTATTCGAAAATACTGGAATTACATACTGGTTGGATGGCGGATGGGGTGTAGATATTTTAGCTGGTAAACAAACAAGAATTCATAGAGATATAGATATAAATTTTGATGCTCAACATACGGAAAAATTGTTAAATGTGCTTTTGAATCTGGGCTATAAAATTGATACAGACTGGAAACCGGTTAGAATAGAGTTATATAGTGATGAACTTGGTTACTTAGACATTCACCCGTTCGTTTTAAGTGAGGACGGAACTTCAAAACAAGCTGATTTAGAGGGTGGCTGGTATGAGTTTGAAAAAGATTACTTTGGTAGTGCTTTTTTTGAAGGAAAAACAATTCCTTGTATATCCTTAAAAGGCCAAAGAGTTTTCCATTCAGGTTATGAATTAAGAGATAAAGATAAGCATGATATTTCAATTCTTGAAAGTTTATCAAAATAACATTGCTGTAATTTCTAAGATAAATTCCACTTTATCGCTTTGAAATTTTAACTGAATAAGTATAGCACCAACCGCTGCTACATGGAAGCAAACACAACCATGCAACAGCGGTTTTTCTTTACCGTTTTTTCCTTTGACTGATAGGAGTTCCTGTTTTCTTTGATTTTTGTAGAATCCGAATGAGCCAGCGAAATTCTTCGTCTGACAGATTTTTATAGTTGATGCCGAGCTGCTTGCAGTAAAGGACAACCAGCTTTTCATCCCGACTGCCCTTGAAATTTTCAACCGCTTCCAAATTTTCTTTCAATTCATCGGCAACGGTGGTCTGGGGCGCACTCTCGCTGTCCTTTTTGTGGGCTTCCCGAATATCCCGGATAATGAGATTGAGGTCATCAAGAACCATGTGGCTGAAATATTCATCATCGCTGATATGGGCGGCTTGCAGCACTTTCAAATGCGGGTCGTCTTCGCCGGGGCGATACCGTTCAATGATTTCATGCCGGACAGTATCGACAAGGGCGTTGAGGTTTTGAATCTGCATGGTGGCAATCCCATCTACATAAATCTCAATGTCCGCAAGAAACTTGATAAAGTCCTTATGAGTGGCAAGCTCACAGAGCAGACGGTTGTTAATCCGACCGCCTTTCAGAAGTGCCACCATCTCATCATTCAAATGCAGCTCTGTTAGTGGCGTGTTGATCTGCTCCCGGTTCTCTGTCCGGCACAGCAGATAATCAACGGAAACCCCATAGAAGTCTGCCAGCGTGATAAGGTTGCCATGATTGATTTCCTTATAATCCTCTTTTTCATAACTGCCAAGAGCTGATTTGGAAATGCCCGTCAGCTCTGATAATTCTTCCAGATTTAAGCCTTTGTCCTTGCGGAGTTCCCAAAGGCGTTCCTGTATGCTTGTCGCTCCTTTCATGGGCGCACGCTCCTTTCCGGCGGTTTCATTACTGCCGCTTAACTGGATTATATCATACTTTCCGCAATCGTGGAAATTTCTGATTTTTACCCTTAATTCCTACTTTGTGGACATACGGCACAGGGCACAAAAATGTTCTATGATACAGGTAGTTCATCGATGGATTATTCCAATCGAATGACCAGCCTGTGTGGGATATGCTTCCCCGGCGATGTAGCGCCATGACTTTTGGCAGGGATATGGAGGAACCCTGACCGAAACGAGCGTACCAAAGGGAGCAATACGCCGCTGTGAGATTCAGGGGAGGAACGACACCGGGGAGAACTGGCGAACTGATACCGAAATGATACCGAAACACGACAATCTGATAGGGGGATAGTCTACCCTATTGCTGATACTTCTGGAGATTTTAGACGGCTCTATGACCGTAATTTTGCCGAAAATCGCCCCGAAACTATACACTAAAACGGGAGGAAACGCAATATGCCGAGAATGAGCAAAAAGAGGAAGCATGAGCTTTCTTTTTACCTCAATGACCGGGGGCGTGTCACTTACAACGAATTATGCCGGAAATGCAAGCATGGGTGCAAGCAGAGCTTCCGGGCGGTTGTGGTTGACTGCCCCCGTTATTTATCCAAAAGAGCAAAGAAAAAGGAGGAACACACCGAATGAATTTTGAATTTATGACGATAGGCACACCGTTGCCGCCCTGTATGCCCTTTCCCAGAGCGTTGACAGGATTTCCAGTCAGCAGCACCGCAAAGGTCATGTACTGCCGGATGTTGGACGCTATGCTATCCAACGGACAGGAGGACGAGAACGGAATCCTGTTTATCTGCTTCCCTGTCACAGCCATTGCCGCAGTCCTGTCCCGCAGCCCCATGACGGTCAAGCGTTCTCTGAATGAACTGGAAACCGCCGGACTGATCATGCGAGTGCGTCAGGGCGTTGGAGAACCAAACAGGATTTATGTGCTGATACCGGGAAAGGAGGACGCTGCCCTTGCCTGATACCTCAAAGCTGGAAAAGCTCAACCGAGAGTTGGAAAAGAGTGAAAAGAAACTGCGGAAAGCCATCAATGATGAAAAGGCATTGCAGCACCAGCTAAAGCAGCTTACCCGAAAAGAACGGACACACCGGCTCTGTACTCGTGGCGGTATGCTGGAAAGTTTTCTGCAAGAGCCGGAACGCCTGACAGATGATGATGTCATGCTGTTGTTGACACTCATTTTTCACAGGCAGGACACGCAGGAACTATTGAAGAAACTGCTGGAACGTGAGAAGCCGGAAACCCCTTAGTTTACTAAGGGCGCAATTATACACCACCCAAAGGTTGGTGCATTGCGTTCTCCGAAGGCTCCTTGCCGGAGGGCTGTGATTTTTCGCAGTCATGGTCTGCTCCAAATCATACAGGGGACGCTACGCTTCCCCTGCGCTGGCTACCGCCAGCTACCCTTTTGTGGACTTGTCATCTGGGGACACCTTGCGTTGCAAGCTGTTCCCAGCCGACAAGTTTCATAAAATATGCTATCTTTTCGATAGGCAATAAAGTATAATAAAGTCAGCAATAAATCGGAATTTTACGGTCAGTAAGGAATGCGTAAAGTTATATGATTGTATTATAAGCGATTTGTTAAATTTTTATAACCACTTGTATTTGCCTGCGATTTATGGTATAATATTTTGAAATTTAGAAAGAGGTGGGAAGATGATTAACTTTTCTTGCAAATAAAATCAAAATATGCGGTAGTGCTATACTTTGGCATTATTGTGTCTATTGCAAGAAAGTTATATGTCTATCTTACTCAATATAGTGCTGTTGCCACTTTTGCTTAGTGGTGTTATTTTATGCTATGACGAGCTGCAAGGATAAACTTTCTTGTGGCTCTTATTTTGTTTTGGAGGTGCTTTATGAATAGTGCAGAACAGATAGTTACACATGATTCACTCCGTATAGTGTCGGTTCCTTTTGGTGAAATCTATACGTAGTAAACATTCACCGAACCGACTTTGTATCGTATGACATGCAAAGGAGGATAATATTTATGTCAATGATTAAAATTGAAAACCTTACGTTTTCATATCCGACAAGTTATGATAATGTTTTTGAAAATGTCAGTTTCCAGGTTGATACCGATTGGAAGCTTGGTTTTGTGGGCAGAAACGGACGAGGTAAAACAACCTTTCTGAATCTTCTGCTTGGGAAATATGAGTATAGTGGAAAAATCCTATCATCCGTACAGTTTGATTATTTTCCTTATCCCGTTTCAGATAAGAATCGTATTACAGAGGATATATTGCAGGAGATTTGCCCACTTGCGGAAGAATGGGAACTTATGCGAGAACTTTCTTATCTTGATGTTGATGTCGATGTGCTTTGGCGACCTTTTGAAACACTTTCCAACGGAGAGCAGACAAAGGTTTTGATTGCCGCTCTTTTTCTTAATGAAGGGCATTTCCTACTGATTGATGAACCTACCAACCATTTGGATGCCAAAGCGAGAAAAAGTGTGGCGGCATATCTGAAAAAGAAAAAGGGATTCATCTTAGTTTCTCACGATCGTCGCTTTCTTGACGATTGTGTTGACTATATTCTATCGATTAACCGAGCGAATATCGAAGTGCAAAGAGGAAACTTTTCATCATGGATGTCAAATTTTGAGCGACAGCAAGAATTTGAACTGGCTCAGAACGAACGTTTGCAAAAGGACATCAGACGATTACAGCAGTCGGCAAAACGCGCTGCAGTATGGTCTGAACGTGTAGAAGCTTCCAAAATTGGGGCAGCAGATAAAGGTTATGTCGGTCATAAAGCCGCCAAAATGATGAAGCGTTCAAAATCTATAGAAGCGAGACAACAACAGACAATCGAACAAAAATCAGCATTGCTGAAAAATATGGAAACCGCAGAAGCCCTCAAGATACAACCGCTTAATTACCATACAGATTTGCTTGCATCATTATCGAATGTAGTAGTTTATTATGATGGCATTTCAGTTTGTGAACCCGTTTCGTTTGAAATAAGACAGGGAGAACGCATTGTGCTTGATGGAAAGAACGGCAGTGGCAAAAGTAGCCTGTTAAAGTTGGTAGTCGGGCAGTCCATAGATTATACGGGTACAGTAACACTTGGCTCTGGGCTTGTAATTTCTTATGTGCCACAGGATACATCGTATTTATGTGGAACCCTTTCCGAGTTTGCAGAAGAAAACAACCTTGATGAAAGTTTGTTCAAGGCAATTCTTAGGAAAATGGACTTTGAGCGTGTACAGTTTGAAAAGGATATTAAAGACTTTTCTGGCGGGCAAAAGAAGAAAGTCCTAATTGCGAAAAGCCTTTGTGAAAAGGCACACTTGTATGTATGGGATGAACCGCTCAACTTTATTGATGTGTACTCACGTATGCAGATTGAACAACTCATAACGGAGTTTGCCCCGACCATGCTCCTGGTAGAACATGACAGTGTTTTTCGAGATACTGTGGCAAGTAAAATTGTGAATATCTAAATTGGTTCTTCCGCAATTTTACGTTTTTCGCTTTAATAAAAATGGAGAATGCTGATTTACACTGGCATTCCAGTATTGAAAAATTACAAAATACGGATAATTGCGTAAGAACCTCTAAATTAAAATAATTGTATGGGTTAATTCCAGCTTTACAGAGACTCAAATTCCAGTTTGTAGAATTAAGAAAATCGTAATTTGTGGAGGTAAAATATAGATGAATCAAGGTAGAATTATTGTAATCACAGGTGCGCCGGGGACAGGAAAAACTACAACGGCATCTGCTGTTGCAAAAGAATCAGATTTGGAAAAGTCTGTGCATATGCACACAGATGACTTTTATCATTATTTGAGTAAAGGGGCAATACCACCGCATTTGCCAGAATCAAATGAGCAAAATTTGATTGTCATTGAAGCGTTTTTAGAAGCTGCGAAGCGATATGCTCGTGGTGGATATGATGTAATTGT
>JAQXYZ010000107.1 GCA_029226935.1 Bacillota bacterium
TCATCTGACGCGGTTTGTTTACTCTTATTTCTTACTTTATCACTTATTTTACTTCTTATTTCAGCTTCCAGATATCTCTGTTGTATTCAGCGATGGTTCTGTCAGATGAGAAGAAGCCGGCTTTTGCAATGTTTACAAGCATCATCTTTTTCCACTTCTGACGGTCTTCGTAATCTGCAAATGCTCTGTCCTTGGTTGCAATATAGTCTTCAAGATCAAGCAGAGTCATAAACCAGTCTTTATTAAGAAGCTCATTGTAAAGACGCTCTAAGTTTTCCTTGTGACCAACCTTGAGAGCCTGCTCGCTTACGATAAAGTCTACTGCTTCCTTAATTACAGGGCTCTTCTCATAGAAGTCCCTAGATACATAGTCTGCTTTTTCATAATGAGCAATAACAGATTCTGACTTTTCACCGAAAATGTAAATGTTATCTTCGCCAACCAACTCATCAATTTCTACGTTTGCACCGTCGCTTGTTCCAAGTGTTACTGCACCGTTTAACATAAACTTCATGTTACCGGTACCTGATGCTTCCTTGGATGCCAGTGAAATCTGTTCAGAAATATCACATGCAGGGATCAGCTTTTCTGCATAGCTTACATTATAGTTTTCTACCATGAGCACTGTCATGTAAGGGCTTACATCGGGATCATTATTGACGATCTCCTGAAGCACCAGAAGCAGATGGATAATATCCTGTGCAATCACATACGCAGGAGCTGCCTTTGCACCAAAGATAAAGGTAAGCGGTCTTGCAGGCTTCTTGCCATTCTTGATTTCCAAATATTTGTGGATGATGTAAAGTGCATTCATCTGCTGACGTTTGTATTCATGAAGTCTCTTAACCTGAATATCATAAATGGATTCAGGATTTAAGGTTACACCTTCAGCTTCCTTCACATAATCAGCAAGATCTTTCTTGCGGTTCATCTTAATTTCTGCCAAACGGTCAAGCACTGCCTGATCATCCTTGTGCTCTAATAATTTTTCAAGCTTATCAGCATCCTTCTTGAAGCCGTCACCAATGGTCTGTGACAGGAAACTTGTAAGCTCACGGTTACAGCTCATCAACCATCTTCTAAAGGTAATACCGTTGGTCTTGTTATTGAACTTCTCAGGATAAATCTTGTAGAATGCATTTAATTCTGTATCCTTCAAAATTTCTGTATGGATTGCAGCAACACCGTTTACAGAGAATCCGTAATGGATGTCAATATGTGCCATGTGTACTCTGCCATCCTTGTCAATAATCTGAACCTTGGGATCATCATACTTAGCAGCAACTCTCTTATCCAGTTCTTTGATGTAAGGAACCAGCTGAGGAACTACCTTTTCAAGATAAGCAAGAGGCCATTTTTCCAATGCTTCTGCCAGGATGGTATGGTTGGTGTAAGCACACGTCTTGCTTACTACATCAATTGCTTCATCCATGGTAAATGCCTTTTCTTCTACCAAAATACGGATCAACTCAGGAATAACCATTGTAGGATGAGTATCATTAATCTGGATTACTGCATGCTCATACATCTTGCGAAGGTCGTATTTCTTTTCCTTCATTTCACGCAAAATCAACTGTGCTGCATTACATACCATGAAATACTGCTGGTAAATACGAAGCAGATTACCTGCCTCATCTGAATCATCGGGATATAAGAACAGGGTAAGGTTCTTTTCAATCTGTTCCTTATCAAAGCTGATGCCATCCTTTACAAGGCTTTCATCAACCGTTTCAATATCAAACAGTCTGAGCTTATTGACACCGCTGTCATATCCTGCAACGTCAATGTCATACAGACGGGAAGTAACCTTCTTATTTCCAAAGAATACATCAAAAGTAACGTCTGTCTTGGTAAGCCATGAATTTTCTTCAATCCAGTCGTTCTTTTCTGCCTTCTGAAGCTTATCCTTGAATACCTGTTTGAAAAGACCGAAGTGGTAGTTAAGACCAATACCTTCTCCGGGGAGTCCTAAAGTTGCAATAGAATCAAGGAAACATGCTGCAAGTCGTCCAAGTCCTCCGTTTCCAAGTGAAGGTTCGGGTTCAATCTCTTCGATTACGGAAAGCTTCTTTCCGTTCTTCTTTAAGATTTCTTCAACTTTGTCATAAACGCCAAGGTTGATCAGATTGTTGGACAGGAGCTTTCCGATCAGGAATTCTGCGGAGATATAATAAATCTTCTTTTCTCCTGCATTTCCATCAGAAACTGCCATAAGCCTCTTAGTAAGTGTAAGAACTACATAGTAGGTTTCCTGATCACTCAGTTCCGCTATTGGTTTGTCGAACATTGCTTTAGCAACTTCTTCCAGCTGCTGCTCCAGGTTCAAAACCAATACATCCTTTTGCAAATTTGTTTGTGCTGACATAATTCCCTCCTAATTTTATTTAATAGTTTGTTTTCAACTTTTCTTTACTAATTATTCCAAATTTTCACATCTACATTCTGTAGTGTATCACAAGAAAACGTTTTCCGCAAGTATAAATTAAAATTTCTGAGCCTGACTGTTGCCGTTCAGCCTTCTGCATCCAAAAAACTATGCTTCTCATATATTTCCTAGCATATGATATCCATATATTTCATTCTCTCCAGAGTATATGGTGTTCTTATATTTTTACCCTGCTCTCCACTCATGAGTTTCTGCAGCTCCTCCATTGCCTTTGCCGAAATTCCCTCAAAATCCTGACGTACAGTATTCATCTGCTTTCCCACATACCCCATCAGAATAATTCCGTCAAATCCGCATACCGGTCTGAAAATATCCATTTCCGTCAGAGCTTTCATGGCTCCGATTGCCATCAGATCTGATGCGCAAACTACAACATCCTTATTCTTTCCATATTTCATGGTAATATTGCGTGCCTGCAGTTCTGAAAACTCTCCGTTCCTTACCAGCATGGTTAGTCCCATTTCTTTCACCAGGTCTTCCATTCCCTTAAGACGCTCATCCGTCACGTAACCATTTTTCTTCCCGGTAATATATAATACTCTCTTGCAGTTATTTTCCGTTATGGTCTTCTTAGCCACATCATACTGCGCTTTTCGGTGATCAATCCACACTGAAGATGTGTTTTCATTAACAACGGGAGCATCCACAACCACGCATTTAAATTCCTGTTCTGAAATCAGCCTTTGAAGCACCTTGTCCTGCTTGGATAAGCCATAAATGATAATTCCGGTTATACTCTGAGATTGAAGATATCTGGTCAGCTCCTCTGCTGTTTTATTTTTAAACATGGAAAAAAACAAAGTAATTACATCCAAGTTCAACTCCATTGCCTTATTGATTGCTCCGTGAATATACTGCATATCAATCTCGTCAATCGCCTGAGTCTTTGCACTTAAATTTACCAACAGTGCTACCCGCCCTGCCTTTTTGGAAGAAAGTGCCGCTGCAACAGAGTTTGGAACAAAATTCAGTTCTTCCACTGCCTTATTTACTTTAACCTTAGTTTCCTCACTTACATTGGGGTAATTGTTCAGCACCTTAGAAACGGTAGAAATTGCCACACCTGCGTGCCTTGCCACGTCCTTAATTGATACCATTGTTTCCTCCAGACATACCTTGGAAAACGATTTCCTTTTTCATCATACTCAATTTTTTATAAAAACGCAAGCACAACCTTCACTTTATTATAAAAAACACACACATTCCAGAAGACTATCCTGCTTCCAAACTGTGTGTGTTTCATTCCATCATTATGCTTCCAATACTCTGTTAATAACCTGCTTTACTTCATCTTCCTCATAGGGCTTTGAGATAAATTCTGCAGCACCATGCTTAATTGCCTGAATCATCTTTTCCTTCTGACCAGCAGCTGTAATCATAACTGCTTTAGCCTCTTCATCATATTTTCTGATAAGCTGAAGTGCCTCAAGACCGTCCAGTTTAGGCATCGTAATATCCAAAGTAACAAGATCCGGTTTCAAATCTTTGTATTTCAGATATCCTTCTTCGCCATTTCCAGCCTCATCCACAACTGTATGTCCGGCCTCTTCCAAAATCTGTCTTAAAATTTTGCGGGATGTTCTGGAATCATCCACAATTAAAATATTAGCCATCTTTATGCCTCCTACTTTATCTCAATTTTATTGCCCGCTGCAATAATGAAGTCAACTTTCTGTCCCTTAATATGTAATGGCAATACCAGCATTTCTTTACCTTCGACTGCACTTATTTCTGCTGAGAATTCCGGGGGATAAAGTTCCAAAGACACACCGCTCTGGCTTAAAGCGCTGGCATAAAGCCCATTGATACAATTCAAAAGTTCTCCTACTGCATCTAATGCATCTTCATTTACTTCCGGGAAATCTTCCTTTCCGAAAATAGATGCCACCGGCAAAAGTGCCTGTCCTTTACCTGCCATACAACAGGTAATATTCTGTTCCCCATCCACATACTGCATAGCGGCATTATCATTTTCGCATTTTTCGGTAACATATGCCTTTTCAGGGTAAATTTCAGTGTCCACACAACGCATGATCGTACGCAATGCAGTACCTGCTGCGTTCAAATATTTCTCGCATCCGCTCGGAATGTATAGAGGCATAATCCTGTCTACATCATCGCTCTTCAAATCTTCCATATCCGAGATTGTTAAGTTATTCTCTCGCTGGAAATCGATCATGTATTGTTCCAGCTGTTCCACCGTCATCAGCTGCTGATTTTCCAGTGTCTGAGCAAATGCCAGATAAGCATTACCCTGCTTTTTCAAAAGAGCTTCTACCTGTCCGTCTGTAAGATATCCCTTCTCTACAGCAATATCTCCGAAACGTTTGTCCATGACTGCCTGTAATTTGTTTACCTTATCAGCTTCTTCCTGAGTCATCAAGCCTTCTGCTACCGCAATAAGTCCTAATTTAACACGAACTTTCTGCTGTTCTGCAAGCAAATCCCTAAACTGTTCAAAGGAAATAATTCCTTTGTCAACTAAATAATTCCCCACTATACTGGAAACCATAGCACATCCTCCTCTTATGTAGTTTCATGTTATTAGAATAATATATTTTCCTGTTTTAGTCAAATAAAAGCCGCGAAAAAGATAGATGTTTACTTTATCGCTAAAATATAATAAAATTGATTCTGGAAAAAAAATTTATAAAGGAGATATAGATATGAATATTTCACCATTACAGAAATCCAGATACGAATACGCTCCCAAGCTTCCCGGAATGCTGAGACACGGCATCGCAGATATCTGTGTAAAGGAAGGCGAAGAGACACAGAGCGTAGCTGATCAGGAGAAAATCAAAGCCCTTTTCCCTAATACTTATGGAAAAAAGGAAATTACTTTCCAGAAGGGACAGAACACTTCCGAAGCAAAGAAGCAGATCGTAGGTGTTATTCTTTCCGGCGGACAGGCTCCCGGCGGACACAATGTTGTTTGCGGTTTATATGATGCATTAAAGGCAACCAACAAAGAAAATGAGCTCTATGGTTTCAAGGGCGGTCCCAGCGGACTGATTGAAGACGACTATATCGTTTTTACAGACGAATATATCAATCAGTTCAGAAATACAGGCGGTTTCGACATCATCGGTTCCGGCAGAACAAAGCTTGAGACAAACGAACAGTTTGCCATCGCTGCCGAAGTATGTAAGAAACACGGCATCACAGCTATCGTTATCATCGGCGGTGATGATTCCAATACAAACGCTGCTGTTCTTGCTGAATACTTTGCAGCACAGGGCACAGGCGTTCAGGTTATCGGATGCCCCAAGACTATCGACGGCGACTTAAAGAACGAAGACATCGAATGTTCCTTCGGTTTCGATACAGCTACCAAGACATACAGCGAAATCATTGGCAACATCGAAAGAGATGCCAACTCTGCTAAAAAATACTGGCACTTCGTTAAGGTTATGGGACGTTCCGCTTCCCACGTTGCCTTAGAGTGTGCTCTGGAGACACAGCCTAACATCTGCTTAATTTCAGAAGAGGTTGCAGCCAAAAAGATGTCTCTTTCCGCAATCGCTGATTACATCGCTGATTCCGTAGAAAAGAGAGCTGCAAACGGCATGAACTTCGGTGTTGCAATCATCCCTGAAGGTGTTGTTGAGTTTGTTCCCGAATTTTCCGTATTAATCCAGGAAATCAACGAACTTCTTGCAGGAAGCAAGGCTGATGCATTCAATGCACTTCCTACCTGGGCAGACAAATATGCATTCATCGAAAAAGGTTTAACAAAGGAATCCATGGAAGTGTTCGCAATCCTTCCTCAGACCATTCAGCAGCAGTTATTCTTAGAGAGAGATCCTCACGGGAACGTACAGGTTTCCCTGATTGAATCCGAGAAATTATTCTCCGCACTGGTAGCAGATAAATTAGCAGCCAGAAAAGCTGCAGGCACATACAAGGGTAAATTCAGCCCGCTCCATCATTTCTTAGGATACGAAGGAAGATGCGCTTTCCCTTCCAACTTTGACTCTGACTACTGCTACTCCTTAGGCTACAACGCATTTATGCTGATTCAGTATGGTTACAACGGATACTTATCCAAGGTTTCCAACCTTTCCGCTCCGGCAAATGAATGGGTTGCAGGCGGTATGCCAATTACCAAGATGATGAACATCGAAAGAAGACATGGCGAAGACAAGCCTGTTATCAAGAAAGCTCTTGTTGAGCTTGATGGTGCACCATTCAAATACTTCGAAGCTCATCGTGACGAATGGGCCGTTGAAACATGCTTCAAATATCCGGGTGCTATTCAGTATTACGGACCCACAGAGGTTTGCGATATCACAACCGTAACTCTTGCTCTGGAACAGGCAAAATAAAGCATATGCAGTAAGATGTGTATCATGAAGGAGGGCAGTCCCAAGCCACGTCGTGGCTTGATGGGCTGCCCTCCTTGTTATTGTCATAGACCATTGCCTGATTCCAAACTATTCCAGACACATATTACAATCTTAGCCAATAAATGACATCACACAATATGCCGCATAAATTCCCAACAAAATAATTCCCTGTACTCTTGAGGATTTTTTTCTAATCAGAATGGGAATAAACAAAATTCCCATTACCAGACCTGCCAGCGGCATATCCACCGCAACAACTGAACGTTCCAGAGGAATTCCCTGAACAACCGCCGGGATACCGATAACCAGAAGCATATTTAAAATATTTGCTCCCAGTACGTTTCCAAGCCCTACGTTTCCATATCCCTTAATCAGGGACATGACAGAGGTCATAAGCTCCGGCAGTGAAGTGCCAAGTGCGATAAAGGTAACCGCAATGACACGCTCAGGAACCCCCAATGCTTCTGCAATCAGAATGCCGTTATCCACCAGAAGATTGGCTCCCACGAAGAGAAATGCTGCACATACCACAAGGATGAGCAGCTGTTTGGGGACTGATACGGCAGAATAATCCTCATCCCCATCTTCTTCGCTTCCCTCAGCCGAAGAACGGATGACATTCATATATGCATACAGAATAAATAACAATAATAAAACCATCCCTAAAGGCCGTCCGAATGCGCCTGTCACATAACCGACCACATTCATCACAATCAATGCCCCAAAGAAAAAGATGCTGCGCCATGCCAAAGAAGAAAACTCCACCTTCTTCGACGGACGTATTGTCTGTGTAAGCCCTGCAATCAACGCCGTATTACAGATAATAGAACCAAATGCATTTCCTGCTGCAATCGCCGCTGAACCATCAAACGCTGCAGTGGTGGAAACAAGGATCTCCGGCAATGTGGTTCCCAGACTCACAATCGTAGCTCCTACTACAATCTGAGGAATGCCGAGCTTTCTTGCAATTGCAACCGCTGCATCCACAAGTCTGTCTCCTCCCAGACAAATAAGGACAAGCCCCACCATAAATAGAATCACCGTTTTAATCATTTTACATCCATTCCTTTCTTCTTTTAGTATTCCACAAAAATGCTCCTCAAGGCAGTATTTTTATCTTTTCCTATAAAAAAAGACCCTCAACACATCAAAATGTGTCAAAAGTCTCGTACTTCCGTTTCAGTGGAAGTGTCCAGCCACGGCAGTATACCGGGGATTGTTGACTGAACTCTTTTTACTACTCCCTTTTAACTTAAAGAAAACTTTATCAGAAAAAGCTGCACCTGTCAAACATTATTTTCCAACATTTTTTAGATACAATTCTCTTATCAATCAGTTGTCCCATTCTATAAATAACAAAGGAGCTCTTCAGGTGTATGCAAAATGCGTTCTGCCTGCATTTCCTTTCCTGAGCATCCCCAACCTGCCAAAGCAAAATCAACCCCTGCATTGGCAGCACATTGTTGATCATAAACGCTGTCTCCAATATAGAAAAGCTCGCTTTTATCTGTTCCCGTCAGCTCCATATACTTAAGAAGCGGACCCGCAGTGGGCTTGGGCGTTACACATTCGTCTGCACACACCACTATTTCAAAATATGCGGAAATACTTCGATCTTTGAACTCCTCTTCATATTGCTTTCTGGTTCTGGATGTGGCAATTCCCATCTTGTATCCTGACTTTTTCAGTTTCTCTAATAACTCTACAATTCCATCAAACTCACATACCGTATCCTTATATTCAGCCAGTTTTTTAATCCACAGCTCCAGCATACCACCGGTATTCTCCACCCCAAGCTGCCTGATCGCATTTTCTCCCGGAATTCCTAGACAGAATTTCAATTCTTCCATCTCCATTGTTTTTCCCATAGTTTCCCTGATTGCATCCTGAAATGAACGCAAAATGGCATACTCATTGTTCATTAATGTTCCATCAACATCAAACACGATATGTTTATACATTACGCTTCTCTAAAGCCTCCTACTTGTTATTGCCAAACATTACCACGCAGTAGTTATCTGGTATGAAGGTTCTCCATGTATATGTTGTAATATACTAAAAGGCAGCAGAATCCACTCAATACTGCTGCCCTTTCCTATGCGGGTAACAGGACTTGAACCTGCACGGTCTCCCACCAGAACCTAAATCTGGCGCGTCTGCCAATTCCGCCATACCCGCTTATCTGCCTGTAGCATCAGGCAATGACTCACGTAAGCTATCTTATCATTGACAGCATTGGCTGTCAACTCAAATATGCTTAATAATCTTATTATATATTCGTAAGAAGAAAAATATGGACAGCGCAAAGGAAACTGATTCCGCTATTGGGAATGCCCACCATACATTTTTTACCATTCCGGTCAGCGACAGGAGATATGCCGCCGGAAGCAGCACTGCCAGCTGTCTCGCAATAGATATAATCATACTGTAAATCCCATTTCCCAATGCCTGAAACAAAGAAGTCATCACAATACAGAAACCGGCAAGCAAAAAGTGTATACTGATAATCCTAAGCGCCGGAACTCCAATTTCCAACATGGTTTCTGATGCCTCAAACAGCAAAAGAAGTTTATCCGGAAATGTCTGGAATACCAGAACACCTATCAGCATCAGTGCGATCGCATATACCACGCTGAGCTTTACCGTCTTCATAAGGCGGTCTTTTTGCCCTGCGCCATAATTATATGCTACAATTGGCACCATACCGTTGTTCAGTCCAAAAATCGGCATAAAGATAAAACTCTGCAATTTAAAGTATACTCCGAAAACCGTAGCCGCCGTGGCAGTGAATGCAAGTAGGATCTGATTCATTCCATAAGTCATAATAGAACCAATGGACTGCATGATAATGGAAGGAATACCAACCTGATAAATCTGTCCGATAATTTTTGAATCCGGTCGAAATTCCCTGAATGACAGCTGTATTTCGGTATTTTTCTTTAAATTAATAATTATTGCAAGTATTGCCGCAACAATCTGTCCGATTACGGTTGCGATTGCAGCTCCGGCTACTCCCATACGCGGCATCCCCAAATATCCAAAAATGAAAATCGGGTCTAGGACAATATTGATGATTGCCCCTACGCCCTGTGTAATCATTGTATAAAAAGTTTTTCCGGTTGACTGTAGCAGTCTCTCAAAAATAAACTGCATATATATTCCAAATGAAAAGCAGCATACAATTGTTAAATATTGTTTCCCATATTCATAGATTTGTGCATCCTTCGTCTGACTAAGATAAAAGGGACCTGTCAGGAAAATACCAATCAAAAAGAAGATGCCAAAGTTCAACACTGCAAGAAAAACACCATTATCAGCCGTCTTATTTGCCTTTTCGAAATTTCTTTCTCCAAGGGATTTAGACAGCAACGCATTAACGCCTACACAGGTTCCACCACCCAATGCAATCATCAGTGTCTGTATGGGAAATGCCAATGATACTGCCGTCAGCGCACTTTCATTAATCCTTGACACAAAGATACTGTCAACAATATTATAAAGCGCCTGTACCAGCATGGAAATCATCATGGGAAGTGACATATTCAGCAGTAGCTTGTTTACCGGCATAACCCCCATTTTATTTTCCTGTATCTTTTTTGTTTCTTCCATATCGATTTGCTCCTTTCTTGATGGAAAGCAAAAAAAAAGAAAATCAGAAAAACTGATTTACCTTTTAAAAAATCCAATGAGCCACCGGGGACATCAACAGGGGTTCGAGTCCCCGCTTCCTCGCTATCTAAAAATTCTAATGAGCCACCGGGGACTCGAACCCCGGACAACTTGATTAAAAGTCAAGTGCTCTACCACCTGAGCTAGTGGCCCATATATGTAACTGGGCTAGCTGGATTCGAACCAGCGAATGCAGGAGTCAAAGTCCTGTGCCTTACCGCTTGGCGATAGCCCATCAAAACACCAAGCTTGTCTTTACGACAATAGTCTGTCTGTATGCGACAGCCTTGGTAAAGGGTGGATAGAGGGACTCGAACCCTCGGCCTCCAGAGCCACAATCTGGCGCGCTAGCCAACTGCGCCATACCCACCATAAAATGTGCCCAAAGGGATTCGAACCCCCGACCCACGGCTTAGAAGGCCGTTGCTCTATCCAGCTGAGCTATGGACACATATTGCATTACATATGCAAAAGCAGGGTCAATCACCCGCTTGCACTTCGCTTTGTTTGCTTCGCAAACTGCATATTACATATGCAAAAGCGGGTGATGGGAATCGAACCCACGTATCCAGCTTGGAAGGCTGGTGTTCTACCATTGAACTACACCCGCATATCTATTGCGTACTTATCTCAATCGGGGTGACAGGATTCGAACCTGCGACCTCCTGGTCCCAAACCAGGCGCTCTAGCCAAGCTGAGCCACACCCCGCTGGTTTTGTCCTGTTGCACTCTTACGCAACGCAAGATACATTATAAGATATACTCTAAATTATGTCAATAAGAATTTTTTACTTTTTTAAATATTTTTGTAATTACTATTTTTGAAGTTTTTAAAGTCTGCCAAAATTCTTCTCTCTATATGTAGTTAATTGTAAAATGTGCTTTTCCTTCTTTATCCAACTCCATAATGATAAAAGACGGTCTTCTGCCATCCTGCCTCGGATAGGTAAGACTTCCGGGGTTAATTGCAATTACATCTTCATCAATATCCACCACAGGTCTGTGCGTATGACCATACATGACAATATCTGCTCCCCGCATTCTTGCTTCCTGCTTAATCACTTCATTGCTCATAGAAACATAGTAATTGTGACCGTGGGTCAGCCAAACCTTATACTTACCTATTTCAAACTCCTTTTCCCGCGGCAGATCCGAAAAGAAATCATTATTTCCCACTACCATCTGTACCGGGCAGCCTGCGCTTTCCGCGATCAGATATTCGCTGCCTTCAATATCTCCGCAATGGATTACCATGTCTACAGGGGACACCCTCTCCAATACCTTTATGTAGTTTTCATTCCTGCGATGGGTATCACTGACAATCAATATTCTCATATTTATATGCCTCTCCACATCCTGTTTCTTCTATTTCAGAAACAGGTCTTTAGTCTCTCTTTCATCGCACGCAGTGCTTTTCCTCTATGGCTGATTTCATTCTTTTCTTCCTCAGTCAGCTCTGCTGTACTCTTTCCATATTCAGGAACAATAAAAATCGGGTCATATCCAAACCCATTACTTCCTCTTTCCTCATACCCGATTCTGCCCTCAACTGTTGCTGTTTCCTTAAGCGTCTGTCCATCTGGGAGAACACATGCAATGGCACACACAAATCTTGCCGTTCTCTTTTCATCCGGTACTCCCTCAAGCCGCTTGATCAAATTGTGATTTTTTTCATGGTAAGAAGTATCCTCTCCCATGTATCTTGCAGAATAAATTCCCGGTTCTTTATTTAAATAGTCAATTTCCAGCCCCGAATCATCTGCAAGCACAATTGCACCGCTTTGTGCTGCTGCAACTGCCTTGGCTTTAATAACAGCATTTTCCTCAAAACTTTTACCATTTTCCTCAATGTCAAAAACAATTCCCGCTTCCTTCATGGAAACAATCTCAACCGGCTCCCCTCCTATAGAGAGATCTGCCAAAATCATCCTGATTTCGTTCATCTTTCCGGCATTTCCTGTAGCAAAAATAACCCTCTGCATGAAACTACGTCCTTTCCTCATATATCTTCAGAATTGCATTATAAATGCCTGTTGCAATCCGATCGTAATATTCTTCTCTTCCAAGCAAAATCGCTTCCTGTTTATTCGTAATGCACCCTACCTTAATTGTGGCGGCCGGAATCGTTACATAGCGCAGTGCATAATCCTCTGCTCCCGCTTCACATAATCCCAACGCTTTTCCTTTAATGCTGGTAACAACCTCCCTTTCCAGCATATCTGCCAGTTCCACACTACCAAATCCGGGGATAAAATAATCATCATTGTATACTGCCGTGGTTCCATAAACAGAATCATCCTCAGCGGCATCCACCTGAATGCGTATGTACATATCCGCTTTCGCAGCATTCGCAAGAGTTACTCTGCTCTCTTCCTCCGGATTCACATCATCCATTCTCGTGTAGTATGCCTTTATATCGGTTTTATCTAATTTTTCCTTTAATTTTTGTGCAATTTTAAGATTAATATCCTTTTCCAGTAACCCGCCTTCTGCATACCCCTGGTTCATGCCGCCACAGGCCGGATCAATTACCACAATCTTGTCATACATTTCTCTGGGACTCAAAAAGCTTACATATAAATCACTGTTTTCCAAAATAGTACGGTATTCAAAAACTCCTGTCAACTGAAATCTTAACTTGACTCCATCTCCATCCGGCTCATAACTTCCCTGCTCAACCGTTTCCCGATTTCCCGATATGGCATTTTCTACATAGAATTCTTCCTTTGCACCACTAACCAAAATGCAGAGTTCTTGATCCATATAATGGTTTTCTATCACAATATCTTCGGCCTTGCATTCCTTGGGTAAAGGAATTCGAAGATAGCTTGTATTGCTTGTTCCCAAAACAAAGGTCAGCATCCGTGCCTGCGTCTCCTTCTCATTTTCTGACCTGGCGTCAGATTTCTGTACCTCGTCCTGTGCCACATTTGAAATTGTAATTACTTTGCCCGCAGATAAATATAAAATAATTCCTATCGCTGCCATTGCAAAAATCACGCTGCAGATAGCAGTATTTCTCATCAGATTGTGTTGCATTCCGTTTCTTTTTCCTTATTTTTGTTAATTCCTTCTGGGCGGCTTAGGTCCGGGGAACTGATAGAAGTATGTCTTCATCATTCCATTATAAATCTTCCTATTCTTTGCCGCTTTAATGCCCATATCCTCTTCTGTCTGCCCATAGGCTGTTATTAAATATAATGACCAACTGTCTAACGCCTGAAAACGCTCTCCGATGGTACGGTAAAGAGCCGGAAGGTTCTTCTTTTCCTCAATCCGTTCTCCATAGGGAGGGTTGGTAATAATAAATCCGTATTTCTTATTATGACTTAGTTGGTCAACTCCTCTTTTCTGAAAATGGATCATTTGTTCCACACCAGCCAACTTTGCATTCTGCCTTGCAATAGATACCATCGAGTCGTCAATATCATAACCCTGAATGTCGGTATTTACATCCATGGTAATCTGTTCCCTTGCTTCGTCCACAGCATCATACCACTCTCTTGAAGAGATCAGATGCGTCCATTCCTCCGCAGTAAAGCTCCGATTCATTCCGGGTGCTATGTTAGCAGCCATCATTGCCGCCTCAATGGGAAAGGTTCCGCTTCCGCAAAACGGATCTACTAAAATCCGATCTCCCTTCCATGGTGTCAACATGATCAGTGCTGCAGCAAGGTTTTCCGCAATCGGTGCTTTCGCCGTAAGCTTCCGATAGCCCCTCTTATGAAGAGACTCTCCCGTTGTATCCAACGCTGCTGTGACTTCGTCCTTCATCAGAAAAACCCTGATTGGAAAAGCCGCACCGCTTTCCGAAAACCACTCCACATGATAAACATTTTTCAGGCGTTCCACCATAGCCTTTTTCATAACTGACTGAATATCTGACGGACTGAAAAGCTTACTTTTTACGCTGGCAGCCTTCGTCACCCAGAATTTTCCGTCTGCAGGGATCAGATTTTCCCATGGAATATTTTTTGTGCCCTGAAACAGTTCCTCATAGGTCTGTGCCCGAAAGCTTCCTGCCTTAATCAGAATTCTCTCTGCTGTTCGCAAAAAGATATTGGCACGGCAGACAGCCTCCTCATCACCTATAAAAGTTACTCTTCCATCTTCTACTTTGGTAACGTCATATCCCAGATCTGTTATTTCACGTTTTAACACTGACTCCAATCCAAAATGACAGGGAGCAATCAGTTCAAATCGATTCATAAATACCTCTCTTTAGCAACTCTTCTTTTTTGTGATTGTATCATAATCCTGTTTTTTTGTATAGAAACATTCGAAAAAGGCACCCTAAAGGGTGCCCTTTTCGCCAAATCCATTTAGAATTCGTTATTCTTTTTGTTATTGTCCTTGCTGTTAGAAGATCCGTTAGAAGAGCTGTTCTTCTGGCTGTTCTGACAGTTCTGATTGGATTTGTTTTCCTGATTCTGATTGTTCTGGTTGTTCTGATAATCATTTTTAGCCATATTTGTTTCCTCCTGATTCTTTAGGTTACAGGAGTAGTATTTTCATTTTAAAAACCTTTTATACTTTCCTTATTTGGTACTTTGGTACTTATTTTTTATTCAAATTGCACAATTCTTAGTGGGTTTAAGAAGTGGTACTTTTGTACTATTTGTTTCTTGTATAATCTATATGTATGAGTTATAATGTATTTGTAAGCAGGGATAACCCTTCAATTCTCTGTTTACACCCTTATATTAATTATTTATACTCCCCTGTAAAGCCTGTCATCCTCTGACAGGCTTTGCGTTTACAGTGAATCAAACCATCTTTTGACTTTATTAATCAAATCCGCACCAAAAAGTGCACACTTCTCCTTGATATGATTTCTGCCCTTATGCTCCAACGCACCGGAAATACTCTTTGCTATCAGTCTGGGATCTCCTATTTCCTCCGTAACAGCCTCCTCCGACCGTCCTTTTCGCACCTCAATCTCAATATATTCCTGATAATAAGCCACATGATTTTGTGCCTTTCTGCTGCCAATACTTCCATTCAATGATCTTTGAAGCTGCATCAAAAATTCCTGTTTTGTCATAATTTATCTGTTCCCTGCCCATATTCCAGCCTTTTGCTGTATTCCTCCGGGTTTTTTATAAGCTCTATCATGCTTTCAAAAGCCTGCATTGCCATCTTTTCCTTAT
>JAQXYZ010000108.1 GCA_029226935.1 Bacillota bacterium
GGAGGACGGTGCTACCCATCAGTGCCTGGAGGATCTTGCCCTGATGAGGGAAATTCCGGGGATGGTTGTGATTAATCCGTCGGATGATGTGGAGGCCAGAGCCGCTGTGCATGCAGCCTACGATTATGTGGGACCGGTATATCTTCGTTTTGGACGTCTGGCAGTTCCGGTGATCAACGATACACCGGATTATAAGTTTGAGATCGGAAAAGGAATCCTGCTTCGCGAGGGAACGGACGTAACAATTTTGGCAACAGGCCTTGAAGTATCCGAGTCTTTGGAGGCTGCAAAACTTTTGGAGGCAGAGGGTATTTCAGCTGAGGTAATTAATATACACACCATCAAGCCACTGGATGAAGAACTGGTGATTCGTTCTGCACAGAAAACCGGCAAGGTAGTAACTGTGGAGGAACATTCTGTGATTGGTGGTCTGGGCAGCGCTGTGGCAGAAGTGTTGTGCGAGAAGGCCCCCACGAAAATGCTTCGTATTGGCGTCAATGACTGCTTTGGAGAATCCGGACCGGCAGTGGAGCTGCTTCACAAATATGAGCTGGATGCGGAAGGAATTTACAAGAAGGTAAAAGCTTTTACAAAATAAAGAGCAGAAATTAGAAAAAGCTGTCGTGTAAAGGACACGGCAGTTTTTTTGTGCAGAAATATGTTGTACGATTTTTGAAAACTGCATCATGGTTTTCCATAATCCGCCATTTTCCTTATGCTACAATGTTTAAACATGATAAGTATTCATAGGACAGGAGGGAAAAACATGATTGATATCGAAACGGAAAAAGAACCCAATCTGAAGAATCTGAGGCAGATTGGAACACCGACAGAAGATGACAAAATTTACATAGAAAATGCGGCATATGCCAGGATCCATGAAGAGGATTATGTGGAACGGCGGGTGTTTATTTTGATGGGACACACGGAGTGCAGGCAGGGGAAATATGCAACCTTTGTGGAGGCGGCGATACCGGTGCGGGATCTTGAGTTTGAGCAAAACATACCACAGTGGAATACCCATGCATGGTCTGATGTATTCCGCGAGATCAAACGGTCTTATGAAAATTCCATTATTGTTGGCTGGGCATTGGATTTGAAGGGGTTTACTCCACGGATGACACCGGAATTGACAGCTGTTCACAGGGAGCAGTTCGGAGGTGCCCATCAGGTGTTTTTCTTGATGGACAGCTTGGAGGGGGAAGAGTTTTTTTATATGAACCGCGGAAGCGGGCTGCAGCAAAAAGAGGGTTTTTACATCTATTATGCCAGGGAACTGCACAAAGTACGACCGGCACAGGTTACCTTTGAGATGCCAAAAAAAGAAAGCTTTCAGGTGCTTCCGCCTGCTGGGGAAACAAAGAAGGACAAGCCAAAGCAGAAAGGAAATTCCAAAGCGTCTTCCTTTGCGATGGCAGCTGCAGTCGCACTTCTTGCTTTGATTGGCTGCGTCGGAGCTGCTCAGGGGAAAATTAGCTTAAGCGGTATCAGAAATGCGGTCAGTGCTATGGGAAACAAAACGATCAGCCGTGGTGACCGGGCTGAGGTCCTGGTAGGAACCGAGATGACCGAGCGGCAGGAGAAGGAAACACAGGAAAAATCTGTTGAAAAGGATACGCAGACCGTGACAAAACCACTGGAGCTGATTCCGATTGAAAAGATTCCTGCCGGAGAGATTCGGAAAGAGGATGACACACAGAAAACAACGCAGGAAACTGATACACAATCGACCAAATCACCGTCAGACGAAGAGAAAAAGAAATCTACTGATATGAAAGAAACAGGTGCCGAACCCATTCAGACGCGGCAGTATTATACTGTGCAGGAAGGGGACACACTCTCCGGAATCTGCCAGAAACGTTATGGGAATATCAGAAATGTGAAGAAAATTGTAGAACTAAACAAAATGGAAAATTCGGATGACATCCGTGTCGGGCAAAAATTGTTACTTCCTTAACGATGGCAGAGATGCTATAATAGAAATAACATTTGATAAATTTGAGGAGAAATACACAGGTGGCAGCGAAAACTGATTTTAAGACTGTTGAATCGGACAGCGAAGAACTTGAGAAATTGAATGAGAGGATTCGGAATCATCGGCGCAAGACTTTTCGCCGGATTGTGATTGCGGTGGTGATCGTTGCAGTGGCAGTGACTGGGATACAGCTGTGGATGGCACTTCGAAGCTATACATCCTTTGAGGTTACAGCACAGACTAAGCAACAGGAAAGTTCTGCGTCAAAATTTGAGAGTTATTTGGGCAACACTCTTGAATACAACAATGATGGAATTGTGTGTCGGGGAACGGATAATGAATTGATTTGGAACCAGTCTTTTGAAATGTCAACGCCGACTCTTGCCATGTGCGAAAGTTATCTTGCGGTTTATGACAGGGGAGGAACATCCATTTACATATTTGGAGAGAAGGGTACCGTGCACAATATTGAAACGACAACACCGATCAACAGTGTGTGCATTGCCAGTCAGGGGACTGTGGCAGCGCTGATGAAAGAGGATCGGGTTTCCTATGTTCGTCTGTACGATAAGAAGGGGAAGGAACTGGCAGGAGGAGAATTTTACGAGGAAAAAGAAAGCTTTCCGGTGGACATTGCATTATCTCCGGATGCACAGAAGCTAGCGGTGGACATGCTTGATGTGGCGGAAGGGAAAGTACGTTCTACCATAAGTTTCTACAATTTCGGCTCCGTGGGACAGAACGAGATTGATAATAATGTAGGGACCTATTCCTATGATGATGTTTTTTTCCCGGAGATTGACTATGTGGGAGCAGACAGGATGGTGGCGTTATCCAATCAGGGATTTGTGGTTTTTGAGGGAAAACAGAAGCCTGGACCCAAAAAAGAAGTTTCCTTCGAGGGTGAAATACAGAGTGTATTCCGCAATGGAAAGTACATAGGAGTAACCTTCAGCAACCCGCAGAAAGAAGGCAACTGGCACATTAAGGTGTACGATACCAACGGAAATACCGTAATGGAAAATGATACAGCGCTGGCTTATGACCGTATTGAATTCCTGGGGAATAATGAGATATGCGTAAGAGATAATTATCATTGTGAAATTTATACCATTCACAGTATTCGCAAGTTCTCATACACCTTTGACAAAGAGTTATATAAAGTGATGTCCGGCAGTGATGCTTTAAGTTACACCTTTATCATGAATGGAGAGATCAATGAGGTACGGCTGAGATGAATTGGCTTTTGATTATTTTGGTGCTTCTTGCGGCCGGAAACATGGTCTGGGGGTTTGAGAAGGGATTTATACGAGTGATGTATTCCATGCTGGGATGGGTGGTCGTTCTGGCGCTTGCGGTATGGATGACGGAACCGATGGAAAAGTGGCTGAATTCGATGTCTGCTGTGCACGGGACGATCTCCGGAACATTTGCAGCTTTTTTCGCGGCGCTTATCCTGACGAAACTGATCCTTCTCCTACTGGTGAGACTCATGGACCTTATTGCGAAACTTCCTTTACTGAAAGAAACGAATCGGTTTTTGGGCGTACTTGCAGGTGCTGGAAAGGGACTGCTCGAAGTGGAACTGGTGATGCTTCTGATTACGCTTGGCCGGAACACAGAAATTGGAATTCTTATGGTGAATTGGATTTATGAATCGCCTGTGCTTACGATTCTATATGAAAACAACGTAGTTCGGATGGCTGTTATGGCACTTTTGTAAAAGAATGTAAAAGTTATATCGAAAAATGTAAAAAAGCTGTTGACAACCATCTGACACCATGCTATTATATACAAGCTGACCGCTGGAAAACAGCATTTTTGATGATGAAAAAGTTGTTGACAAAAGCAAAACAGTTCGCTATAATATAGAAGTTGTCGCGTAAAGGCGGTTGACAAATGAAATAAAAAAGTTGTTGACAAACACAAAACAGCTTGATATAATATAAGAGCTGTCGCGTGAGAAAACGACAACAAAGAACCTTGATAACTGAACAGTGAAAAACCTTGAAAGATTTAACATGCAATGGCAGAAATGCCATAGGTCAATTCTTTTAAAGAACGAACCTTGAACAGTAAATTCAGATTCTGTCTGAATGAAAAGCCAGTTTGAAAACTGGTTGGGATTGAATGTTTTCGATGAGAAGTACAGATTGTTTCGAAAGAAACGGGATGTGCCGCATAAGAGTTCCGCTACGCGGAAGTGGCACAGGGATGTCATTCTCTTCGAGAATAACATCATAACATGAGAGT
>JAQXYZ010000109.1 GCA_029226935.1 Bacillota bacterium
TGGCATTCTCCTTTCGTAGATGCGCAGGAACCAAAACACCTTCCAAAAGGCTCTGTTTTCGTCCCTGCCTTATTTTCAGTTTATTAGGTGATGAAAGCAAGGATTCTAAAACAGATGATGCACTCCGCAACCGGAATGCTCTTAAGAACTTTAGAATAAAGAAACGTTTTTCCGTTAGAATTTCTATGCTTTTTCTTGATTATAGCAAGATACCACAAAGGAGTCAATACTAATTAATCCCTAATTAATCCATAATTTCATAGGCAGCTAGTCACTACATCACCTCAACACCTTTACCATAGTGTTTAAATGATTTACCATCCATAAATTTTAATGCTGTTATATACAAGTAGATTGTTTCCCAAAGTATATTGGTTTTAGAGTAAAAATTAGCGCACCCACAGCGCAAACCCCCAAGTGGTGGAAGCACTTGGGGGTTCACTCATGTATCTCGCGACAAATCGTTCGATACATTCGTGAAAATGCTCTTGCAAGCAGGCATTTTCACTTCATGTATATACTAAACTAAGGGATTAGATAAAAGCATTTTAAAAATCTTATTCTACATCCTGTAATGCTGCGAAGTCTTCTTCTCCGGTACGAACCTTAACAACCTTATCTACGTTGTATACAAAGATCTTACCATCACCGATATGTCCGGTATAAAGAGCCTTCTTGGCAGCCTCAATCACTGACTCAACAGGGATCTTGCTTACAACAACCTCAACCTTAACCTTAGGAAGCAGGGTTGCATCCAGTTCGACTCCACGATACATCTCTCCGGCGCCCTTCTGAACACCACAACCCATAACCTGTGTTACGGTCATACCTGTTACACCTAAGTCGTTCATAGCTTTCTTCAAGTGATCGTATCTTGACAGCTTGGAGATTACTACTACCTTGTAAATTCCGGTAGATGCCACAGCAGGGGTTTCTACTACCTTGACAGCTGCGTCCTTCTGTGCAGGAGAAGCTGCTGCGTAATCGTCTGTACCAAGATCTGTATTTTCGTTTACTTCCATAGTCATAGTATTTGAAATATCCATGATACTGAAGCCTGCATATGCAGATGTAAGACCATGCTCACAGGAGTCAAGTCCGACAATTTCTTCCTCTTCAGTGACACGAAGACCAACAATTGCTTTGATAACGAAGAAAGTAATCGTAATGGTCACTGCAGTCCATGCTGCTACTGCTGCAAAACCAAGTAACTGAAGTCCTAACTGCTTGAAACCGCCGCCATAGAACAAACCTACAACACTGTCATTTCCGGGTGCAGAAGTTGTTGCAAACAGACCGACTGCAATTGTACCCCAGATACCGTTTAAGCAGTGAACAGCAACTGCACCAACAGGATCATCAATATGTAATTTATAATCTAAGAACCAAACACCAAACACTACCAGAAGACCTGCTACAGCGCCAATGATAATGGAGCCTGTCACATCTGTCACATCACAAGGAGCAGTAATTGCTACCAGACCTGCCAAAGAAGCATTGAGACACATGGAAACATCAGGTTTTCCGTATTTTACCCATGTAAATGCCATACATACTACAGTAGCGACTGCAGGAGCAACTGTTGTAGTTACAAATACAGATCCCAACTGTTCTACACTTGTACATGCTGCACCGTTAAATCCGTACCAGCCAAGCCATAAGATAAACACACCAAGACAACCAATCGGAAGATTATGTCCGGGGAAAGCGTTTACCTTAGTAATCTTTCCATCTTTATCCTTGGTAAACTTACCAATACGGGGTCCTAAGATTTTTGCACCAATCAGTGCTGCGATACCACCAACCATATGGATTGCACAGGAACCTGCAAAATCATGGAAACCAAGCTGTGCTAACCAGCCGCCGCCCCAGATCCAGTGTGCTTCAATAGGATAAATCAAAGCAGAAATCACACCGGAGTAAATACAGTAGGATAAGAATTTTGTTCTCTCAGCCATTGCACCTGATACAATCGTTGCAGTGGTTGCACAGAATACTAAGTTAAATACGAAATTAGACCAGTCAAAATTTTCATAGCTTGTGAAAATATCAAAACCGGGCTTTCCAATCAAACCCACCATATCTTCACCAAGCAGTAAACTGAAACCAATCAGGATGAAAACAACTGTACCGATACAGAAGTCCATCAAATTCTTCATCAGGATGTTACCTGCATTTTTGGCTCTGGTAAAACCGGTTTCCACCATTGCAAAACCTGCCTGCATCCAGAATACCAGTGCGGCTCCGATCAGGAACCAGACGCCAAACACTTCGCCGCTTACAGCGCTCATAATTTCTTCTGTCATATTTTTTCCTCCTCACATTAAAAAAAGCGAATACAAAGGTTCTTCAATCCCGAAAAGCTCCTTTGCTCCGCATTTTTTAAATAATAATATAAAAGGCACTACGATTATTTCGTAGCGCCTTTGCTTTATGTATTGCATGATAACACTCCACTAAATGGCTGTCAACACTTTTTTTAAAATTTTTATCTGCTCATTAAACCTCAAATAACAAGTCAGCATAAGTGGGGAAAGGCCAATACTCTTTATCCACCAGCTTTTCAAGCTCATCTGCCGGTTTTCTTAACGCATCCATCGCGAGAATTACCTTGTCGTGATAATAAAATGCCTGTTCTTTTCCCTGGCACATGGAAGAAGCCTTTTTCTCCTCTGCCTGCAGTTCCTCCACTGCTTTTTTGGTTTCGGACAGCTTTTCTGTCACGTTTTTCAAAAGCTCTGCCGGAACAGACGCATCCCCTCCCGCCGAAGAAACTGCCATGCAAGTATCTGCCAATGATCGGCTGAAACGGATGACTGATGGGATAATCTGCTTATTTGCCATATCAATCATAGTCAGAGCCTCAATATTGATGGTCTTGGCATAGGTCTCATACAGAACCTCTGCCCTTGAGCGCAGCTCAGCTTCTGTAAAAATACCAAACTTCTCAAACAATTTAATGGACTTTTCCGTGGTAAGCGTATCCACAGCTTCTACCATGGATGGGATATTAGGAAGTCCTCTTCTTGCCGCTTCTTCCTTCCACTCTTTCGCATAACCATTCCCATTAAAGATAATTCTCTGATGCTTCGTCATATATTCCTTAATCAGGTCATGCACTGCAAGATCAAAGTCCTCTGCACCTTCCAATCTGTCTGCTGCCTCACAGAAAGCTTCTGCAACAATGGCATTTAAAATCGTGTTGGGACTGCCGATAGAGTCCTCACTTCCCACCATTCGAAATTCAAATTTATTCCCTGTAAAAGCAAAGGGTGAAGTACGGTTACGGTCTGTTGCATCCTTTACAAAATCAGGCAATGTGGATACACCGGTTCGCAGGACACCGCCCTCCTTTAAGGAATCTGCCTTTCCTGTCTCCACAAGCTGCTCCACCACATCCTCCAGCTGTTCTCCCAGAAAGATGGAAATAATTGCAGGAGGCGCCTCATAACCCCCCAGTCTGTGATCATTTCCCACATTGGAAGCGCTCTGTCTTAATAGGTCAGCATGGGTATCCACTGCCTTCATGATACATGCCAGTACCAGCAGAAACTGAATATTTTCATTAGGGGTCGTGCCGGGATCAAGCAGATTCACCCCGTTATCTGTTGTAATAGACCAATTATTATGCTTGCCGGAACCATTGACTCCCGCAAATGGTTTCTCATGAAGCATGCATCGAAGTCCATGCTTACCCGCCACGCGCTTTAAAGTCTCCATCACCAACTGGTTATGATCAACAGCCACATTGGCAGACTCATAGATTGGTGCAAGCTCATGCTGTGCAGGTGCCGCCTCGTTATGCTGGGTCTTCGCAGTAACTCCAAGCTTCCACAATTCAATATTTACATCGTGCATATAAGCGCCCACGCGCTCTCTGATAACACCGAAATAGTGGTCATCCATCTCCTGTCCTTTCGGAGCCGGCGCTCCGAACAGGGTTCTTCCCGCAAAAATGATATCCTCTCTCTTTAAAGCCTTTTTCTGATCAACAAGAAAATATTCCTGTTCTGCTCCTACCGAGGGGATTACCTTCTTAGCTTCTGTATTTCCAAACAGCCGCACAATCCTGACCGCCTGCTTACTCAAAGCTTCCATGGATCGTAAGAGGGGGGTCTTCTTATCCAGCGCCTCTCCTTTATAGGAGCAGAATGCTGTGGGAATACACAGGGTAGGACCTGTAGCAGTTTCCTTGATAAATGCCGGAGAAGTAATATCCCATGTGGTATAACCCCTTGCCTCAAAGGTAGCGCGAAGACCACCGGAGGGGAAAGAAGACGCATCCGGCTCTCCCTTAATCAGTTCCTTCCCGGAAAATTCCATCAGCATTTTCCCGTTTTCATCAGGATGAGTCACAAAAGAATCATGCTTTTCCGCCGTAATTCCTGTAAGCGGCTGAAACCAGTGAGTATAATGGGTTGCACCGTTTTCTACGGCCCAGTCCTTCATTGCTTTTGCAACTACATCCGCTGCTGCAAGAGTCAGTTCTCCGCCTTCCTCCATTACTTTAATTACTTCTTTATAGACGTTTTTGGGCAGACGCTCCTTCATTGCTGCCCGGGTAAAGACCTTGCTGCCAAACAGCTCCTCTACTCCGACTACCTCATTCATTTTTATTCCTCCCTTAGTTCATTTAGCCCGATTAATCGCTTATTTCCTTTTTGACCCGCAACAGATCGTATTGATCCGGTCTGCGTTCAAGCTCCAGATACAGAATCTGCTGAGGATGAGGTGCACTTAAGACCTTCTCCCCTTCCTTCGTAGTCATGGAAAGTACCTTTGTCTCCACATTTCTTCCATCGGGCTTCATAATCTCTATTTTATCACCTACACAGAATTTATTTTTCTGCTCGATTCTGGCTAACCCTTCCACGGTTACCTCCTCTACAATTCCCAGATAAATATATTCGTTAATGTAGGTGTTAGAGTCATAAATCTGTGTGTTTTCGTCCGGCTTTCCAAAATAAAAGCCTGTGGTAAACTGACGGTAAGTACACTTGGCAATCTCAGATTGATACCATTCCATATTTGCATGGTATTTCTCCTCCGATTCCAGATAATCATCAATTGCTTTCCGGTAGGTTCTTGCAACAGTTGCCACATACAGCGCGGTCTTCATCCGCCCCTCTATCTTAAAACTGTCAATTCCGGCATCAATCATTTCGGGAATATGCTCAATCATGCAAAGATCCTTGGAATTAAAAATATAGGTTCCACGCTCATTTTCATAAACCGGGAGATATTCTCCGGGACGGCTCTCTTCCATTACCGCATATTTCCATCTGCAAGGATGCGTACATGCCCCCTGATTGGCATCTCTTCCAGTAAAATAACTGCTAAGCAGACATCTTCCCGAATAGGAAATACACATTGCCCCGTGGATAAAACTTTCAATTTCCATTTCATCCGGTATTTTGCTGCGGATTTCTTTAATTTCCTTCAAAGAAAGCTCTCTTGCAGAAACCACTCGTTTGGCTCCCATTCGATGCCAGAACAGATATGTCATATAATTTGTATTATTTGCCTGAGTGGAAATATGAATATCAATTTCCGGACAAATTTCTCTGGCAAGGGTAAACATCCCCGGGTCTGCAATGATCAGTGCATCAGGCTTTAGTTCCTTAAGCTCCCTGAAATATTGCGCTGCACCTTCCAAGTCATCATTATGGGCAAGAATATTTGCTGTCACATGAACCCTTACCCCATGAGCATGAGCAAATTCTATCCCCTGCTTCATTTCCTCCGGGGAAAAATTTTTTGCCTTGGCACGCAGTCCAAACGCCTCTCCCCCGATATATACGGCATCTGCTCCAAAAAGCACCGCTGTCTTCAAAACCTCCAGCGAACTGGCAGGTATCAAAAGTTCAGGTTTACGCATCTTTTTCCTTTCTGTCGTCCAGCTTTACGCTGACAGTCACTCCGTCTCCAATCGGAAGAATATCTGTGTAAAGCTGCGCATTATGTTTTAATTCATAAAGGTATTCTCTCATTCTACTGTGAATGGTACGATCCCTTCTGGTCACTGCAAAGCGGGATTCCATCACATCGCCGTCCTGCAGTACATTGTCTGAGACAAGTAGTCCTCCCACCGGCATCAACTTTAAGATATCCGGCAGAAAATGAATATATTGTCCCTTTGCCGCATCCATAAAAATGAAATCATATGTGCCGCTCAGATCCTTCAAAATCTCTGCCGCATCCCCCTCTAACAGTGTAATCTGTTCTTCCTTTCCTGCCTTTTTGAAATTCTCTCTGGCAAGAGGAATTCTTTTTTCGTATTTTTCTATGGTGGTAATTTTACAGTCCTCAGGTCCATACTCGCTCATAAGAAGCGCAGAAAAACCAATGGCCGTCCCCACCTCCAGAATCTGTTTTGGCCGCTTCATCGCAAGAAGCAGCTTCAAAAAACTCTGCATCTGAGGTCTGATAACAGGTACATTGGTTTTAATGGCATATTGTTCCAATTCATTTAAAAAGGGGGTGTTTCCACTATCAAAAGAATTGATGAAGGTGCTGATCCTATCTTCCGTAATCACTGTTCCTTTTCCTCCGCAGGGGTGGACATAATTTCAAGCATCTGCTCGGCAGTCATATCCGTACCAAGATCATAGATCCCGGGAAGAATTTTTCCGTGATAGGCAGAAAGAAGCTCCTGTACAACAAACAGATTTGCATCCTCAATCAGACCTTTTTCCTCCAGCATCTGGGCAATCTCCCTGACTGATGCTCCTTCTGCGATTCCCACCGTTATGGTACGCCCACCAGAAACCGACACAGGCTCATCTGCAAATACACGATATCCAAAGTCGTATGCCTTTGTAGCTCCCCGAAAAACAAACACAATTACTGCCGCAATCACGATTACTTTAATAATTGTTTCTACTACTGTGACCACTAAATACTTCACATTCATACTGACATCCATGCCTTTCCATTCGCCTGCTACTCAAAATTAAGCTTTTCCGTAATATAAATATTTATTTCCTGCATCATTCTGCAGAATGCAAGTTCAGCCCTCAGAAAATCATCTACAATGGGATTTTCCCGGAATTTTTCATATTCTCTTTCAAAAGCATCCATCTTTTCAAACAGTTCATTTCCCTGACTGGTGTTTTGTATTTCATAATTCCGCTGGCGAAACTCATTGACCTTCTCAAAAAGCTCCGGATTTCTCTTGATTTTTTCAAGCTGATAACTGTATTTTCTGTATATTTCCGTTTCCTTTACAGAATTTACCAGCTTTTCAGAAGCAGCTTTCATTCCCTTATCCAACATGCCTTAATTTTCTCCTTATATTTCCATAATAATCGGTAAAATCATCGGGCGACGTTTCGTCTTTTTCCAAACATATTCGCCTAATGAATCCTTAATAGAGCTCTTAAGTTTTCCCCAATCTGAAATTCCTCTTGAGAGACAGCTGTCTATCGCCTCATTTACCACAATTCTTGCCTCTTCCATAAGTTCATCGGACTCTCTGACATAGACAAAGCCCCTTGAAACAATATCCGGTCCGCTTACCAGTTCATCCGTAGCTCCATCCAGCCCCAGAACTACAATCATAATGCCGTCCTCGGCAAGATGCTGCCTGTCTCTAAGAACAATATTTCCTACATCGCCAACTCCAAGACCATCTACCAGAATGTCCCCTACCGGCACCTTTCCGGTTACCTGTGCCTTATCCTCTGAAAGTTCAAGTACATCTCCTGACTGAAGAATAAAAATATTTTCCTTTTCAATTCCCAGTTCATTTGCAATTTTTGCCTGTGCTTTCAGATGTTTGAATTCGCCGTGCACGGGAATTGCGTATTTAGGATGAACCAGCGTATAGAGCAGTTTAATTTCCTCCTGACATGCATGCCCCGAAACATGCACATCCTGAAAAATAACATCTGCTCCTTTGAGGAGCAGTTCATTAATTACGTTGGTAACTGCTTTCTCATTTCCGGGAATCGGATGAGAGGAAAAGATAACAGTATCTGTAGGACCAATGGAAATCTTCCTGTGATTGTTCTCTGCCATGCGGCTTAAAGCAGCCATACTTTCTCCCTGACTCCCTGTCGTAATGATGACTGTCTTTTCATCAGGATAGTTTTTCAGCTGTTCAATATCAATCAGTGTATTGTCCGGCACACTCAAATACCCCAGATTAGTAGCCGTCTCGATAATACTGACCATACTCCTGCCTTCCACAACTACCTTTCTGCCGAACTTATAGGCAGAGTTAATAATCTGCTGCACTCTGTCAACATTCGATGCAAAAGTAGCAATAATAATACGGGTATTTTTATGCTCCTCAAAGAGGATATCAAACGTCTTACCTACGGTGCGCTCTGAGGGAGTAAACCCGGGACGCTCCGCGTTGGTGGAATCACACATCAGTGCCAGTACGCCTTTTTTACCGATTTCGGCAAAGCGCTGCAAGTCAATGGCATCTCCGAATACCGGTGTATAGTCTACTTTAAAGTCACCTGTATGAACCACGATTCCGGCCGGAGAATAAATAGCCAGTGCTGCGGCATCCACAATACTGTGATTGGTTTTGATAAATTCAATACGAAATTGTCCCAAATTGATAGACTGACCAAACTTTACCACCTTGCGCTTGGTATGGTTAGTCAAATTATGTTCCTTTAATTTGTTTTCGATAATTCCCATAGTAAGCTTCGTCGCATAAATGGGAACATTGACATCCCTTAGTACATAGGGCAGTGCCCCGATATGATCCTCATGTCCGTGAGTGATGACAAAACCTTTTACCTTGTCTATATTATTCTTTAAGTAAGTCACATCCGGGATTACCAGATCAATTCCCAGCATATCATCCTCAGGGAAAGAAAGACCGCAATCCACCACAACAATACTGTCTTCGTATTCAAAGGCAGTAATGTTCATACCAATCTGCTCAAGTCCTCCCAAAGGAATTATCTTTAGTCTTGAGCTGCTTTTCTGTTCATTTTTTTTCAATCAGTTTTACCTCCACATTCTTTACAGTACCCGTAGAGCTTCACCTCATGATCCACAACCCAAAATCCCGTAGTCTTCATAATCTTATCCTCCAACTCCTCTAAAAGGTCGTCCTGAAAGGATATGACTTTTCCGCACTTGCTGCATATCAAATGATGATGGCGGTGCTTCGATTCGTTTTCCGTGACGCTTCCAATCTCATAACGAACAAACCCGTCATCCAGGTTAATGCGATCTACCAAATGAAGTTCTAACAGTAACTGTATCGTTCTATAAACAGTTGCCAGTCCTATCTCCGGGCAATCTGCTTTTACTATCTCATAAATCTCTTCTGCTGTCAGATGCTTGTCCTGACATGCGTTCAGCGCTTCCAGAATCAAAAGGCGCTGATTTGTAACTTTTAATCCCCTGCTCTTTAAAAGAGCCTTGAATCCTTCTCTGTCAAGTGTCATAATTACCCCAATTCACAAGCAGTCTACGTAAGTTCAATGTCTTCTAACAAATTTTCAAACACTGCTGCCACCGCAGACATTTCCGTGTCATCATCTACAATCTCGTAGATACTTTCCTTCACTCCCTGCGCTGAAATTTCTTTCAGTATCAGGGCTTCTCCATCCCCTTCCTGGGTGTCTGTTACCAGAATATACTGGTTTCCGTTCAGCTTTGTCTGCTCTAAAACGTAAAATTCAACATTCTCCTGGGTGTCCAGTGTAAACTTAATTTTTTCCAATTATTTTTCTCCCTGTTTCATACCTCTAAAGTCCAAAAAACCCTGTAAAATAAGCACAGCCGCAATCTGATCCACATAGTCTTTACGGTTTTCCCTGCGTATCCCGGCTTCCATCATCGCTTTATCTGCCGCTACCGTAGTAAGCCTCTCATCCCATGTATGTACCGGCAAACCCGTCCTTCTTTCCAGCTTGTCCTTAAAATCCAGTGTAATTTCCACTCTGGGTCCCAACGTATCGTTCATATTCTTGGGAAGTCCAAGTACAATCTCCTCTACCTGATATTCTTCTATCAGTGCTTCAATTCTTGCCAGTGTCTGACGAAGCTTATTTTCATCCTTTCTCCTGATGATTTCTATTCCCTGCGCCGTAATCAGCAGAGGGTCGCTGATTGCTACTCCCACTGTTTTTGAACCGAAATCCAACCCCATTATCCGCATATTTTCTGTCCCTGTCTATTTCCAGTGATTATTCTTAATATATTCTGTAAACATCTCTTCCACCAGCTCATCGCGTTCCACTTTCATAATCTTGCTTCTTGCATTCTTGTAGCTGGTAATGTACGTGGGATCACCTGACATAATATAGCCTACAATCTGATTAACAGGATTATAACCTTTCTCAGTTAATGCCTCGTATACATCGGTAAGTATTTCCTTAACACTTGTAGTGTCTGTTTCCACTTGAAAAAATTGTGTATTTCCTAAATCCTGCATAAATCGCACCTCTTAAACAACGTTCATTAGTCTTTATCTTACTCCATTTTATTGGAAAATTCAATGTATTTGCGGCTGAAACAACAAAATATCGGGGTCAAGGAACTGCATCAGCTGTCCCGTAAGAATCTGCCCGGAAAGATTTTTCTGTATCTGCACTGCTCCGAGAATGTACTCTCTAGTATGACCAATCTGAAATTGCTTTCCGTCAACCATCTTTTCTTCCTCAAACAGAATTTCTGCTTCCTTATGTAAAAAAGCTTCTCTGTACTTATGAGACATTTCTCTTTCCAGTTCTAAAAGCACATTGCTTCTTGCCGCCTTCACTGCTTCCGGCACCTGCCCTTCCATCGTGGCAGCAGGCGTCCCTTTTCTCTTAGAGTACTTAAAAATATGCATTTCATAAAAGCCTACCTTATCAAGGAATGCCTTGGTCTGCTCAAATTCTTCTTCACTCTCTCCCGGAAAACCAACAATCACATCGGTAGTAATTGCCGGATTTTCAAAAAATTTTCTCAAAATACATACCTTTTCATAGTATTCCTCTGTCGTATATTTTCTATTCATTCTCTTTAGCACAGCGTCACAGCCGCTTTGCAGAGAAAGATGGAAATGGGGACAGATTTTAGAACAATCTGCCATTTTTCTTGCAAAATCCTCTGTGATAATCCGTGGTTCCAAGGACCCCAAACGAATACGCTCTATGCCTTCTATCTCCTGCACTGCCTGTATGAGTTCTATCAGCCTGCTTAAGGAAAAGTCATTTCCGCTTACCATGCCATAGGAACTCAAATGAATTCCCGTAAGTACCACTTCCTTGTAGCCATTTTCTGCAAGCCCTCTTACCTCTTCAAGAACCTCTCCTATCTCACGACTTCTAATCCGCCCCCTTGCATAGGGAATGATACAATAAGAGCAAAACTGATTACAACCGTCCTGCACTTTGATAAAAGCTCTGGTATGCTCGGCAGTGTGAGTCAGCTTCATGGACTCATATTCATTGGTATGGTCAATATCTATAATTGTCTTGCCATTAAGGGTCTTTTGGGTATCAGCATATGTTCCTGCATCGATACTGTCCACATCATTTTGTGCCGATTGTTCTCTCCTTGCAAGGTATTCCTCAAGTATGGGAATCAGATCTTTTTTTCTGTTATTTCCTATGGCGAGGTCAATACTCATATCCTTCAAAGCGTCTTCTTTCCCCGTCTGTACATAACAGCCTACGGCCACTACTACCGCTTCAGGATTCATTTTTTTTGCTCGGTGAAGCATCTGTCTGCTTTTCCGGTCTGCTATATTAGTCACTGTACATGTATTTATGATATAAATGTCAGCTTTTCTATCAAATGGTACAATATTATATCCCTTTTCTTGTAACATTTGTTGCATAAAGTCCATTTCATATCCATTCACTTTACATCCAAGATTGTGAAATGCTACACTTTTCATATTATTCCCCACTTTTTTTGTGTTGTTTTATCATTGACTTTTCAGGTTCAACCCTTTACTATAGTAGCAGAAGGTATGAAAAATTTAAGGAGGTAATTACCATGAAAACCGTTCAGATTTCATTAAATTCTATCGACAAGGTAAAATCTTTTGTAAACGATATTACAAAGTTTGATTATGACTTTGATTTAGTATCCGGAAGATACGTAATTGATGCTAAATCCATTATGGGTATCTTCAGCTTAGACTTATCCAAGCCTATCGACTTAAATATCCATGCAGAAGATAGCATTGACGAAGTATTAGAAGCATTAAAGCCTTACATCATTTAATTTAATGAACATAGCAAGTAATGTAGTGAGCTGGCAGACGCCAGCTCATTTTTGCATTTTGCTTTCTATTCCCACTTGGCAATCACAACTTCATCTGTATCTAATGCCTTCTGCATCAGCTCATCAATCTTTTCCTCGAGATTCTGCTCATGTCTCTTAATCACATTCAAATTCGGCTTAGTCACAGGATGTTTTGCCACAAAAATTGTACAGCAGTCCTCATAAGGAAGAATAGAAGTTTCATAAGCTCCAATTTTCTCTGACACTTCTACAATTTCCATCTTGTCGAACCCAATCAACGGTCGGAAAACCGGAAGCGTACATACCTCATTCGTAACTGCCAGAGACTGAACCGTCTGAGATGCCACCTGTCCAATGCTCTCTCCGGTAATCAGACCCAGACAATCATTTTCCTTTGCAATCATTTCTGCAATTTTCATCATATATCTTCGCATGATGATGGTCAGCTCCTCATGCGGACATTTCTCATAAATATATAGCTGGATGTCTGTAAAGTTTATGATGTGCAAATATACCGGTCCTGCATAGCGGGACACCTGCTTTGCCAGATCAATTACCTTCTGCTTGGCACGATCACTTGTGTATGGAGGTGCATGAAAATAAACCGCATCAATCTTAACACCACGCTTTGCAATCATATATCCTGCCACCGGAGAATCGATACCACCTGATAAAAGAAGCATACATTTACCGTTGCTCCCCACCGGCATACCGCCGGGACCCGGAATTTCTATAGAATATATATATATCTTCTCACGGATCTCCACATGGAGCATCACATCAGGATGATGTACATCCACCTTCATTTCCGGATAGGCTTTCAGCACTGCCGCTCCCAGCTCCACGTTTAACTCCATGGAATTCATAGGATAATTCTTGCGCGCCCTTCTGGCCTGTACCTTAAACGTGATGTTCTTATTCTCATATACCTTGTCCACATATTCAACTACTGTTTGGGCCAGCTTGTCAAAGCCCTCATCCTCCACATGAATGACCGGACATATTCCCGAAATTCCAAAGACTGTTTTCAGGTTGTCCACTGTTTCATCATAGTCGAAGTCAGACAGTGCATGTACATAAATTCTTCCATCGGTTCTGGTAACCTTAAATTCTCCCTCACATCTTTTCAGCGCGTACTTTACCTGCTGTGCCAGTGCTTCTTCGAATAAATACTTATTTTTCCCTTTTACGCCGATTTCTGCGTACTTAATCAAAAATGCTGTAAACATAGTACCTCTTTCTTTTCACTTTTAGATGAATCTGCAAATTGCCGTTTTCAGAAAGAATGGCTCCAAAGAGCCATTCTTTCTATCTCCTTGTATATTTCCTGAGCATGGGAATTATATCATACATTGTCTGCAAAGTATAGTTGATTTCTTCCATGGTGGTAAAGATTGAAAAGCTAAAACGTATGGTAGACCCAAGCAGCTCCGGTTCTATTCCCATTGCCCGCAATGTTGCAGAGGGCTGGGGCTTATGAGCCGAACAGGCGCTTCCTGCAGACACATAAATATTTTTATCCTCCAGGGCATGCAAAAGCACCTCACTGCGTACACCTCTTACAGAAACACTTACCACATGAGGTGCCCCTGCCTCGTCCGCGTGTCCGTTTATAATCACATCATCAATCTTTTTAATCCCTTCCACAAAAGCTTTCTTAATCTGGTAAAGCTTTTCTACTTCCTGATCCAGGTTCCCGTAAACAATCTCTACTGCCTTTGCAAGACCCGCAGCTCCGGGAACATTTTCCGTGCCGGACCGGATACCGTTCTGCTGTCCGCCACCAAAAAGTATCGGCTTAATCTTTACCTTCTCATCTACATATAAGAAACCTACTCCCTTAGGTCCATGGATTTTGTGGCCGCTGACCGACAAAAGATCTATCTTCATTTTCTTTGGATAAATTCTGAATTTTCCATAGCCCTGTACAGCATCTACATGAAACAGGATTTTCGGATTCATTCTTTTAATCAGTGCACCCGCTTCCGCAATGGGCTGTAGAGAGCCCACTTCATTATTGGTATGCATAATGGAAACCAATATGGTCTCTCCTGTAATGGCGCGCTCCAAATCCTCCAGACGAATACATCCCTTTTCATCTACCGGAAGATAAGTCACACGAAAACCGTCCTCCTCCAAATGCTTCATGGTCTGAAGGATTGCCGGATGCTCTATCTGCGTGGTAATCAAATGTCTCCCACTCCGGCAGTTTGCATAAGCACACCCCGTAAGTGCAAGATTATCTGATTCTGTCCCTCCTGAAGTAAAAAAGATTTCCTTTTCATTTACCTTTAAGTTTCTGGCTATTACATCTTTTGCATAGCGGATATATTTCTCTGCCTGAACGCCCTTTCTATGGAGACTTGAGGGATTTCCGTAGTCTTCACACATAATCTGGGTCATCAGGGCAGCTACCTCATCAAAGCATCTGGTGGTTGCCGAATTATCTAAATATACCTCCATAATTTCACTGGCCTTTCTGAACAGAGTATTCCTCTTCTATCTTAATATTACTATATGACTACCTTTCCAAATGGTACATTAATACGGAAAGAACAGTCATTCCTGCAGTTTCTGTCCGAAGAATGCGACGCCCCAATGTGATGGGGACAATTCCGTTTTCGGAAGCTTCCTCAATTTCTTCTTTGGCAAAGCCTCCCTCCGGTCCGATGAACACAGCGATATCTTCTCCGGGCTTTAAGTTTTCAATCAGCTTTCGCGTCCGCTCCATGCCTTCCGAAAGTTCATAAGGTATCATCTTGACCTTTGTGCACCTGCTATATTCTACCGCTTCCCTGAAACTCATCACATCCTGTACTTTAGGGATGATTCCACGTTTGCTTTGCTTGGCTGCCGCTTCGGCAATGCCCTGCCATCTTAAAACTTTACTTTTTGCCTTCTTTTCATCCAATTTTACAACCGCACGTCTGGTAGCCACCGGTATGATTTCATATACCCCCAGCTCCACCGCCTTCTGGATGATCAACTCCATCTTGTCCGCCTTTGGAAGTCCCTGAAAAAGATAGATTTTAGAAGGGAGCTCCATTCCCTCCTCTTTGATAAAGCGCAGCTCACAGACGATTTCTTCATCCGACAATCTCTCTATGCCACAGCGGTATTCCTTTCCATCCTTTCCATTGCTGACAGAAATTTCCTCTCCCGGCTTCATACGAAGTACGTTTTTAATGTGATTCACATCTTTTCCTACTATAACAATTCTCTCTCCCTGTATCTGTTCAGGTTCCACAAAAAACTGATACATCTGGTTTCCTCATTTCCAAGTGCAATATCGTTTTAATGCACTGCTTTTGCACGATGCTACTAGTTCTTACGTGCAGTCACGCTGACCCATTCGCCCTGATAAGTCACTTCCAGCACTTCCATTCCTGCTGCCTTGACCGCCTGAACCACCGTTTCTTCCTTATCATCAATAATCCCTGAAGTGATGTAAATACCGCCCTTTTTCAGCTGATGAAGAATAACAGGTGTCAGTGGAACAAGTACATCAGCCAGAATATTTGCCACGACAATATCATAACACTCATAGCCAACTTTATCCTGAACTTCCTTATCTGTAATAATATTACCTATCATCATGGTAAAGTCTTCCGGCGAAATACCATTAACCTCCATGTTTTCCCTGACAGCGTCCACTGCACAGGGATCAAGGTCTGTTCCCACTGCTTTTCTGGCGCCAAACATCAAAGAAAGAATTGCCAAAATTCCACTTCCGGTTCCCACATCGAGAAGTACCGTGTCCGGTGTAATAAACTTGCGAAGCTGTCGAATGCAGAGCTGGGTGGTATCATGCATTCCGGTCCCAAAAGCTGTGCCCGGATCAATATGCAGAATCATCTTGTCCTGATCCTCTTCCTTTACCTTTTCCCATGAAGGAATAACCAGCACATCATCTATGGTAAACTGATGAAAATATTGCTTCCAGTTATTAATCCAATCAATATCTTCTGTTTCTTCCACCGTAACAGAACCTTCTCCGATATCCATAAAGTTTCTCAGCTCTTCAAGTTCTGCTTTCACGCTCTCCAAAATGGCTTCCTTCGTGGTGTCCTCACCATTTAAGATCAGCCCGCCTTCCTTTTCCTCCACGAAGAAGCTAAGATATGCAATTCCATCATCCTCCGGTCCGTCGGGAAGAATATCCACAAACATCTGCTCCTTCTCCCATGCGGTTAAAGGAACCTTATCCTCAATCTGTGCCCCTTCCAGTCCAATGTCATACAGGGTACTGATGATAATATCTTCCGCATCAGTAATTGTTTTTATTCTGAATTTCATCCACTTCATAGAAATGACCGCACCTTTCTGTTCATTCTATCATATCATTAATTGGTTGCATCTTCTGAATTTTAATATTATCATAAAAGCAAAATGACTACAAGCCACCGAAACCTTTGAAAGACAAACAGGAGCAAAAATGATACAGGATATTTTCCCTCACACTTACCACAATGAATATCAGGATCTACAGCCACAGGAAAATGATTTCATTTTAATATTTCATAAGAACACAGCACTTGTAAGATACCATGATGAAAAGCTGCGCTATCCCACTTTCAGGGAATTGGAAGGCTTTGATGTTACTTACCATTATTTATTTTCTATTGATGACTATAAATATTTTCTGGCATATCCTTCTGAGCAGCTGTTAAAAAATACAGACCATGATACACCTGCCATTCTGCTTACAGGATATACCTATCAGGATGTCCGTATTTTCCGGACAGCCCTTTCCAGACACAATGCCTTTGCGGGGATTACTGCACACCACCTGTCTGACTGGTATCAGAGCAATCAGTTCTGCGGATGCTGTGGACAGAGAATGCTTCCCGACCATAGGGAACGGATGCTCTATTGCCCCTCCTGCAATCATATGGTTTATCCCAAAATCTCTCCGGCTGTTATCGTTGGAATTCTGAACGGTGATAAAATTCTGATGAGCAAGTATGCCGGACGTCCTTACACCAACTATGCTCTGATTGCCGGATTTACAGAGATCGGAGAATGTGCCGAGCAGACTGTGGCAAGGGAAGTTATGGAAGAAGTAGGACTGAAAGTGAAAAATATCCGCTACTACAAGAGTCAGCCCTGGGCCTTTTCGGGGAGCCTTTTAATGGGATTCTTCTGCGATCTGGATGGTTCAGATGAGATCACTTTAGATACCGGTGAACTGGCAGAGGCTGATTGGTTTTCCAGAGAGGAAATCACTTTGGAGGATGACCATGTCAGCCTTACCAGAGAAATGATTATGCAATTTAAACGCGGAAATGTTACGTTAAAATCTCATTAATCCGTTCCGGTCCTTCTGTCAGATCATGAGCGTGGAGACATATCCATTATCTTACAATATATCACTGCTGCCAGTGTACTGATCAGGGTTGCTATAATAGCAGGCGCAATAATTCCGGCAGGATTTACACTGCCATACTGCTGCCTGTAAGCAATCATATTTACCGGTATCAATTGCAGTGAGGAAATGTTCAAGATCAGAAAAGTACACATTTCCCTGCTGGCAGCCCGTTCTCTTTTACACAAGGTCTGCCCGGATTTTCCACTTTCAGGTAAATACTCCCGATTGCCCCTCTCTTCTTCCAGACGAGCAAGCTCCTCCATTGCCTTTAATCCGGCAGGTGTGCATGCCCATCCAAGCCCCAGAATATTCGCAATCATATTGACAGAAATGTAATCTCTCGCCTTGTGATTCTTAGGAAGCTTAGGAAACATAAAGGAAATAAAAGGAGAAAGCATATTGGTAAGCTTCAGTATAAGTCCTGATTTCTCTGCAATTTCCATCAAGCCGACCCAAAGCGCCATAATGCCTGCCGTGGCAATGCAAAGAGAAACCGCCTCGCCTGCGCTGTCTAATGCAGCTTCCGTGACCTCCTTCATATTTCCATTAATCGCACCAAAAATAATACCCAGAATAATCATAGCTGCCCATATATAATTTAACATGGCAACTCCTTTACCCTTTTTCTCTATTTTATGATGCCTCTTACACAGTTATTATCATATATGAAGCCTTCAGTATGCTCGCCTGCACTAATCAAAGCAATGCCTGATACACATCCCGCTTGCTGATTCCTCTGTCCGAAGCCACCCTCTTCATTGCCTCTTTTCTTTCTATTCCCTGATCTTCATAAATTTTCATGTGTTCTTCTATGGTCAGCTTTTCCCATTCCTGCTGCTGCTCCAGCTTAAGAAGGCTTCTGTCGAATCCCTCTATGACGAGCACATATTCTCCCTTAGGCTCATTCTCCTCATAATAACCGATTGCTCCTTCAAGGGTTGTTGGAAAAACTGTTTCAAACCGTTTCGTGAGCTCTCTGCACAGAGTAATCCTCCGCTCTCCAAGCACTTCATAAAGCTCTGCAAGCGTCCGTTTCAGATGGTGGGGAGCCTCATACAAAATCATAGTGCGTGTTTCCCGTTTCAGTTCCTCCAGGACAAACTTCTTTTCCTTCCTGTCGGAAGGCAGAAACCCCTCAAAACAAAACCTTCTTGTCGGAAGACCCGAAAGCGTCAATGCGGTAATACAGGCACAACACCCCGGAAGTGAAGTGACTGAAAGCCCCGCCTTAAGGCACTTATCAACCAAAACCTCTCCGGGATCAGAAATTGCGGGCGTTCCGGCATCTGTAATAAGCGCAACATTTTTTCCCGCCTGAATCCATTCTACAATCTGTTCTGCCTTTTCCACTTTGTTATATTCATGATAACTGGTCATAGGTGTTTTAATTCCAAAATGATTCAAAAGCTTAATGCTGTTTCTGGTATCTTCCGCTGCAATCATATCCACTTCCCTTAAAGTATCTATCACTCTGGGAGTCATATCATTTAAATTTCCTATTGGAGTTGCACATAAATACAAAGTTCCTGCCATCTCAGCCCTCTCACGATTCCAAACGATCTATAACAGCCTGAAAGTCTGCTTAATATCCATAAATGTCATATATTTCATCTGTGTATACACCCGGTTCTTTATAAACAATGAGAGGTTTCTCCACCGTCATTCTGGGTCTTCCTCCCCTGTTTGCCTCAATCAGAACCATGTTGGGTTCCTTATCCACGAAGGGATAAACCAGTTTCATCCGTTTCGGTTCCAACCGATATTGTCGCAGCAACACCAGAATATCCGCAAGCCGGAAGGGTCTGTGTACCATAAAAAGATTTCCACCGGGCTTAAGAAGTCTGCTGCTCTGCCTGATCACGTCCTCCAAAGTGCACAATAGTTCATGTCTGGCAATTGCCTTGGGCGCTTCAGGATTGGTAAGTCCATGATGCTCCGTCATATAAGGCGGGTTGCAGGTCACAACGTCAAAAGAAGCAGCGCCAAAGAGGCTCTCTGCTTCCCTGATATCCCCCGTTACAATTTTTATTTTTTTTTCCAGACCATTGAGTCTTACACTGCGAGCTGCCATATCAGCACTGTCATGCTGAATTTCCAGACCCGTAAAGTGGGATGCACCGGTCTTTGCTTCCATAAGAATGGGAATAATACCGGTTCCTGTCCCTAAATCCAAAACCCGGTCTCCCTCTTTCGCCCTTGCAAATCCGGAAAGAAGCACTGCATCCATTCCAAAGCAAAACCGATCGGGATCCTGAATAATCCGATAGTGGTTTCTCTGCAAATCATCTATTCTTTCGTTTTCCTTCAAGGGCACTTCTATATTCGGAAAGCTTTCCATCCGTCGTCCTCCGAAATATTAATTGTCATCCAGTTTGGACCTTGTTTCTTCCTTTTCCAGTTTTTCCAGCTGTTTTAACTCTTCATCCTGCAATTCAACCTTGTTGTGTTTATGTCTGCGTTTGAAGCGAAGCTGCTCCACACGATATTCCTGAATTTCCTTTTCATCGCCTACTTCTACGATGACCTTAACTAACTGGCGAAGCACGTTCACACTGTGAACTTCTCCTTTCAGCCCATCCTCTGTGGTAACATGATCTCCCACATTAGGAAGCCTGCGATTCAGTTCCTCATAGGTTTCTTCCTCATGCTTCAGGCAGCACATCAATCTTCCACATACACCTGAAATCTTGGTGGGATTTAAAGATAAATTCTGTTCCTTCGCCATTTTGATGGAAACGGGTACAAACTCTGACAAATGCCTGTGGCAGCAAAGTTCTCTTCCACAAATACCAATACCACCTAAAATCTTGGTCTCATCCCGCACGCCTATCTGTCGAAGTTCTATTCTGGTCTTAAACACTGATGCCAAATCCTTCACAAGCTCTCTAAAGTCGATTCTTCCATCCGCCGTAAAGTAAAATAACACTTTATTATTGTCAAACGTATACTCAGCATCAATCAGCTTCATTTCAAGCCCATGCTTATGAATCTTCTCCAGACAAATCTTGAATGCTTCCTTCTCCTTCAGCTTGTTTGCAGCTTCCTGTTCATCGTCTCTTGAAGTGGCAATCCGCAAGACCGCCTTTAGCGGTTGAATGACTTTATCATCCTCCACCTCTTTCGGATCCCCCACAACTGTGCCGTATTCAATTCCTCTGGCTGTCTCCACAATCACATGATCCCCGCGCCTGATATTCAGCTTGCCGGGATCAAAAAAATATATTTTTCCTGCAGTTCTAAAACGAACTCCTATTACCTTAACCATAAAATCTATCAACCTCACTTAGTTCTCTTTAATCGTAAGCAGCAAAAGCTCCATGGTCAGATCAAAGTTTACATTTGCACTTAGCCTTTGTTTTGACTTTTCCAGTGCATCTATAATCAGTTCAATTCCCTCATAGGTACTTCTGTCAGCTACTTTTCTAATATACTGTATTTCCTCTCTGAAAATCAAGTTATTTGCATCATGTGTTGCTTTGAACAGCAGAACATCACGATACCATATGGAAAGAATATCCAGATAGTCATTGACATCAAATTTGTACTCATTAATCTTCTTGATGGCAGCAACTACCTCATTTAACTCCATCTCATTGATATATTTCAAAAGAGTGATTGCCTCTTCCTTTACCTTATCAAACTCCTCACTGTTTGCAAGCAGTCTTGCCTTACCCACATTTCCTCTGGCAAAAGCCACACATACATCAGCCTTATAGTCAGGAATCTCCATATTTTCCATTAAAAACTTTTTAATCTGGCTGTCTTTAACCGGCTTCATATTTAAGACAACACATCTGCTCAAAATGGTAGGAAGCAGCGAATTAACATTAGTGGTAAGAATGAGAATGACTGCATACTCCGGCGGCTCTTCCAGGGTCTTTAAGAGAGCATTCTGTGCCTGAACCGTCATTTTCTCGCCCTCATTCATGATGTAAATTTTCTTTGGCCCACTATAGGGCTTGATTGCCACATCCCCGTTAATCTGGCTTCGAATATCATCTACTCCAATGGTACCCGGTTTTTCATGAGTCACGAAAACAATATCCGGGTGATTTCCACTTAATGCCTGCTTGCAGGAGTGACATTCCTGACAAGGCTCAACATCCTGTCTGCTCTCACATTGAAGTGCCATTGCAAAGGTTTTGGCAATAAATTCTTTTCCTGAACTTCTTTCGCCATTAATAATATAAGCATGAGATACTTTTCCGGTCCTGACAGCATTTTCCAAATGCTCCTTTAATTGTTCCTGTCCCACAATATCAGCAAATCTACTCATATAGCCTTCTCCTCCTATGTCAGAATATCCAGAAGTAATCCTCTGATCTCGCCTATCTTGGAAAGGATTGCAAGATGATCCTGTTCATCTTTCATCAATTCCTTTGCAAGCTCATCCAGGTTTTCATCTACAAGCCGGATGATTCCGTATACCCTGTGCCTTCCCCTTCTATCCAAAAAGTTTTCGCGGGAAAAAGAATGGGAACGACTGACAATTTCATTCATGAATTCCTTAATCAGTCCGCGATATTTCTTCATATCTTTAATATCCCGCTTTTTTGCCAGCTTATCACCCTGCATGGTAATTTCCTCCATCAGAGTTCCCAGCCTTGCCTGTAATTCCTGTTCCTCAATATGACTGACCAACGTAAATTTAAATGCTCCGTCAGACTCTTTTACCGGTGCCGTCGCCTCCGTCTGGGCAACAGGCATTGTCTGATTTACTTTAATATCCACATTGTTCACCCCCTGTCAGTATCATCTTCCGTTCCTTACAGACTGCTTTTAATGTATGCTTTTATTTCCTCAAGACACATTTCCAGATTGTCATTTGAAAATCTTACTGATATACCTGCCTCTTTTATTTTTTCTTCTGAAAAATCCTCGGCATCTGCCAAAAAACGTCTGCACATTTCCTGATATTTGGGAGTTTTCTGCTTCATTTCACGTTCTAATGCACGTTTTAATCTGACGCCATCATCCAATTCTAATAAAACAGGCAAAATCTTTTCTTTTCCAAAATAAGCCGCTGTTTTCAAATAGGATTCTATAGTTCCGATCAATAGATAATTATTATGAGCCAGATCAATACTGCCATCATCTACGGTAAAATACCTCCATAATCCATGGTATGTATGGTAAGCGCGAGACTCGATTACACGGCCTTTTGCTTCCATCTCCCGGTATCTGACATCATCCGTAAAGTAGTATTCTTCTCCCTCTTTCTCTCCCTCACGAATAGGGCGGGTGGTATAAAGCAGTACTTTTTTTAAATTTCCTTCTTTCCACTCCAGCAGCCGCTTATAAACGGTATCCTTTCCCGAGGAGCTCTTTCCCATTAAGTATATCATTTTTCCCATTTAAATTAAACCTCTACAACACGAATCATGTTGGTTTTTCCGGATACACCCAGCGGCACTCCTGCGGTAAGAACTACTTTATCCCCTTTTTGAATATAGCCTGCTTCTTCTGCCGCATGAACTGCCTCATCAAACAGATCATCCGCTGTGCTTTCTCTTGCAATCCAGATTGGGATTACCCCCCAGGACAAACTGAGCTGTCTGCAGATTTTGGGGCTCACACTGCACGCAATAATAGGACATTTAGGTTTATATCTGGAAATCATCCCTGCCGTAAAACCGGAAATCGTTACAGTAATAATGGCTGCTGCCTGTAAATCCATGGCAGTAGTACAGGTTGCATGAGAGATAGCTGTGGTTACATCAAAATTTTTGATGTGTTCTCTGCGCTTCATTCTGCTGTTGTAATCAATGTCCTGTTCTGTGCGCTCCGCAATCCTTGCCATGGTCTTAACTGCCTCCACCGGATATAAACCGGCAGCGCTTTCACCGGAAAGCATGATGGCGGTTGTTCCATCATAGATCGCATTGGCAATATCGGTAGCCTCTGCTCTGGTGGGTCTGGGATTCTTAATCATGGATTCAAGCATCTGGGTCGCCGTAATTACATGCTTACCCTGTGCCTCTGCCATCTTGATCATCCGCTTCTGCACTACAGGCACATCTTCCATGGGAATCTCCACACCCATGTCGCCTCTTGCCACCATAATGCCGTCTGATACTGTCAAAATCTCTTCCAGATTGCGAATACCCTGCATATTCTCAATCTTTGCGATAATCTTCATATGGCTGTTATGCTCATCCAGTATCTTTCTGACTTCCAGAATATCTTCCTTACATCTTACAAAGGAAGCTGCCAGAAAATCAAAATCCATATCACACCCAAACATGATGTCACTTCTGTCTGTCTCACTGATATAAGGCATGGATAATGATGCGCCGGGAACGTTCACTCCCTTATGATTGGAAATGGGTCCACCGTTGATTACGGTACAAATAATATCGGTTTCTTCTATGGCATCCACAACCATTTCAATCAGGCCATCATCAATTAAGATAGTGGTTCCGACAGAAATATCATTTATTAAATTTTTGTAGGTAATGGCAACCTTCTCATTATTGCCCATAATCTCTTCTGTAGTGAGAATAAATTTCTGCCCCGAAACGAGTTCCGTTCTTCCTCCTTCAATGTCCTTTAAACGGATTTCGGGACCTTTGGTATCCAAAAGGGTCGCTACAGGCAGCCCCAGTTCATTGCTGACCTTAATTACACGGTCGAACTTCTTTTTATGCTCCTCATGTGTTCCGTGTGAGAAGTTAAATCGGGCAACGTTCATGCCTGCAAGCATCAGCTCCCTTAATCTCTCTTCACTTTCACTGGCTGGTCCGATTGTACAGATAATCTTAGTTTTTCTCATAAATTCCTCCTTGATTTCTCTATCATTTCAATACTTTTATCTTGTTTTCACAAATTCCCTGAACTTCATATCCACTATGCAGATATTCTCTGATTATGTGAATCGCCTCACTGCTTACTGCTTCTCCCGGCACTAAAATCGGAATTCCCGGTGGATAGAGGTTCATAAACTCAGCAGCAGTCTCTCCCTGTGCTTCCTCCAGCTTTATTTCTTGGTAAGGCGACAGATATGCTTTCCACAGCTCTGTTTTTTTCTCAGGCTTAAGTGAGAAATATTCCGGCATTTTTTGCCCTTTTATCTCTGACTGATCTGCCTTTAAGAAAAGTGTCTTGTCAATGTCAATCAGTGCATCCCCAAGCCGTTCCAATCCTTCCTTCCGGTCCATCATTGTCAGAATTGCCACCACATAATTCCCGGACGCCATCTCCATTTGAAGATGATATTTTTCCCGAAGTAGATTATAGAGCATCCGTCCCGTAATCGCAGTATCTCTCACAAATATCGACAGTTTCCCCGGATCCGTATACGGACACACTTGGAAATAACGGCATCCTTCTATTTTCTTCAGAAATTCATCTCTCCATTCAAGAAGATTCCCCAGTCTTTTAAAGCCCTCTTCCTCTGCAAGCCGTACCCCTTCATCAATCCCTGCCATCAATAGGTAGGATGGACTGCTGGACTGATAAATCCGCAAATATTTTCTTAAATATTCACCATCAGTCAAATTTCCGTTTCGATGGATTAGGGCAGTCTGGGTAGGCGCAGGAAGGGTCTTGTGTACACTATG
>JAQXYZ010000110.1 GCA_029226935.1 Bacillota bacterium
GGAAGGATGGAAAGCCTCAAAAATGGTATTATGCGATTCCTATCGTGGCAATCTGGTTTTTGATTATTTGGTTAATCATAAAGGCTTTTGGGTTGTAGTAAATAGAAGTTAACTGATACAATTCAATTTTGGGGAGTGACAGATAAAAATGGATTGACCAAGCTCTTTAGTGCGAGGAATGCTTCTTGCTTAAAGGGTAAGAAGATGAACGAAAGATACAGAGAAATAAGAAGTTTACAGCGAGGTAAAAGTTTATGAATAACTATAATGAAGTGAAAAAATCATTTGGTACACAAGCAGAGAAATTTGCTTCATATCATATGTCTAAGGCAGAATATACCGATTATTTGATTCGTAGTATTCAGGCAAAGGGCAATGAACATGCATTGGAGGTTGCTGCTGGAACCTGTATATGTGGAAGAGCAGTGGCTCCTTATGTTAAGGACATTACTTGTTTGGATTTGACAGAAGCAATGTTGGAGCAGGGAAAAAAACTGGCAAAGCAAGAAGGTATTCAGAACATATCATTTGTATCGGGGAATGCGGAATGCTTACCTTTTGAAGATGAAACATTTGACCTTGTGATTACAAGACTTTCATTGCACCATTTTGTTGAGCCTGAAAAGCCTTTTCGGGAGATGCAACGAGTTTTGAAAAAAGGTGGAAAACTTGTTATTTGGGATATGGTAGCGACTACAGAAGAATTGCGTGAAACTAATGACGCTATTGAAACGATGCGTGATAACTCACATACAAGAATACTTAGCAGAGAAGAATTTGAAGCATTGTTTGAGGATGCTTTTGAGCTTCAGCTTGAAGAAACAACACTTGTTCCTGTAAATCTACAAAGTTGGATGGATTTGACAAGTACACCAGAGGATATTCAAAAAGATATTATTGATAAAATGGAATACGATTTGAATGGTGGAGATAAAACAGGTTTTAATCCCTATATCAAGGAGGGACAAATATGCTTTGACCATAGGTGGTTATTGCTGATTGGAAAAAAGGAAAACTAATCCCCATTTATCAAGAAAAAGAAACTTTCAGTTTGTAAGAGCGACAAATCCCAATTGACCGAGCTCTTTAGAACGAGGGATGCGTCTTGTCTGAAAGGCAAGAGGTTAAGCGAAAGATACAGAAAAATAAGAATTTAATGAGGTGGTGTATGAGCAACCCATGGGAAGAAATAGATTTAAACGATTATGAAAGTCATATGAGTTTGGAGAATGTTTATCAACTCCAAACCATGAATCAAATGATGAAAGAACAGTTTTATACATATAGCGTAGAGTCAATTATGATTTTGGGAGTGGCTGGTGGTAATGGATTAGAACATCTAAGTAAAGATCATTTTAGAACTGTGTATGGTGTAGATATCAATTCCAATTACTTAGATGAGTGTAGAAAAAGATACCCTGAATTAGAAGGCGCATTTGATACGATTTGTGTTGATTTATTGAGTGATGACTTGAATTTACCATATTCAGATTTGCTGGTTGCTAATTTGTTAATTGAATACATTGGCTATGAATGCTTTCAAAGGGTTGTAAAACTTGTAAAACCAAAACATGTGTCTTGTATCATACAAATAAATACAGAAAAATCTTTTGTATCTGAAACACCGTATTTGCATGTTTTTGACCGCTTGGATGAAGTACATCATCAGATGGAAGAAAATGCTCTTATAAGACATATGCAGGAGATTGGGTATACAGAAGAGTTAATGAAAGAAAGAGATTTACCAAATGGTAAGAAATTAGTGAGGATTGATTTCGCGAAATAAATCCCAAGCTTTATATGGGGCAAATATTAGATTATAGGGGATAGCGTTATATGAAAAGATATATCGCCTTGTTAAGGGGAATAAATATAAGTGGAAAAAATAAGGTGGCAATGTCTGAATTAAAAGAGGGATTTACAGAGCTTGGTTTTGCAGAGGTTACCACATACCTCAATAGCGGGAATGTCATTTTTTCAAGTGCTGTTGATGATGAAAATATTCTTGTAAATAAAATCAAACCAATGATAAAAGACAGATTCAATTTAGATATACCGGTTTTTATTGTGTTGCAGGAAAAATTAAGAGAACTGTTAAGTAAAGCACCTGATTGGTGGGGAGATGATAATAAAGAAATATACGACAACCTTATATTTATTATGCCACCATTATCTTGTGAAGAAATTTATAATGAAATTGGAAATCCTAAAGAGGAATATGAGAAAGTATATAATTACCAAAATGTCATTTTTTGGTCATTTAGCCGGAAGGACTATCAAAAGACAAATTGGTGGTCAAAGACTGCCAGCTCAAATATAAGCGACAAAATTACAATTCGAACAGCAAATACCGTAAGAAAAATAGTGGGTATGTAATATATAGATCAAACCCAATTAAGTGAAAAGGATATAAGAAAAATGAATGTATTGATAGTATATTGTCATCCAAGCAAAAACAGTTTTACATATCAGGTTAAGGAAGCCTTTGCAAGAGGATTAGCCGAAGCAGGGCACTCTTATGAAATTTCTGATTTATACGCAATGAATTTTAACCCAATCATGTCAGAAGAAGAGTATACCAGAGAAGCTTTTTATCATGGTGAAACTCCAATAAGTGAGGATGTGTCTGTGGAGCAGAAAAAAATTAACGCGGCAGATATAATCGCATTTATTTATCCTGATTTTTGGACAGCTTCGCCTGCAATGCTTGAAGGATGGTTTCAGAGGGTATGGACATATGGTTTTGCATATGGAGATAACCCGACGATGAAGGTTCTTGATAAAGCAATATTTTTGATGACAATGGGCGGATCATTGGCGGATGAAATCAGAAAAATACAAGTAGAAGCCATGCAAACAGTTATGATAGGAGATCGAATGAGAACCAGAGCAAAGAAATGTGAAATGTATGTATTTGACGAAATGACAAGAGGCTACAACAATGACGTAAATCGTGAGGAGAGAATTGGCAGATTTACTAAGAAAGCTTATGAGATAGGAAAAAAATTGGATGGCAATGTATGAAGGGAAAATAATACTATGAAACATAGTGGCACGCAAACAATAGAAACACCACGTCTTTTGTTAAGAAGATTTGTGCATGAAGACTGTAGTGATATGATGAAAAACTGGATAGCGAATCCCAAAGTGCAGTTTGAATATGGCGAACCAATTTATACAACACATTTGCAAATTGACGATTTGTTAAGTGAATGGTGTAATAATTATAAGAAATCCGATTTCTACAGGTGGGCGATCATTGAAAAAGAACATAATGAAAATATCGGACAAATAGCTTTTTGCAAAGTTTATTCGGATTGTCAAACTGCTGAAATAGAATATTGCATAGGTGAAGCTTTTTGGGGGATGGGTTATGCTGTTGAAGCATTATCAGCTGTCATCAATTTTGCCTTTAATCATACGGATTTTTGCAAACTTGAGGCATATCATAGAGTCGAAAATTCGAAGTCGGGCAGAGTGTTGGAAAAGTCGGCAATGCATATTACTGATAATGTTCAGCGATTTATCAGAGAAAATACATTACCTGAAGGTAAAGTATGCTATTGTATAACAAAGTGATTAATTCATGGAAAAGAAGATATATATTTTGACTAAAAAGTGCTAGAGGAGAAAAAATATGAGCAACAAGACAAAGATTTTTATTGACGGAAGTGAAGGAACTACAGGCTTAAGAATTCATGAGCGTTTTGCAGGAAGAGATGATATTGAACTTCTTCCCATTGCATCTGAACTCAGAAAGGATGTTGCAGAGAGAAAGAGACTGATTAACGAGTCGGATATTACATTTCTTTGCTTGCCGGATGATGCTGCAAGGGAGTCAGTAAGCCTTGTGGAAAATGAAAATGTAAAAATAATCGATACTTCAACTGCCCACAGAACGGAAGCAGGATGGGCATACGGTTTCCCTGAATTATCTGATGTACATAGACAGAAAATAAAGGAAGGAAAACGGATTGCAGTGCCGGGCTGTTATGCTACGGGCTTTATCACGATTATTTATCCACTGATTGCAGGAGGCATCCTGCCTAAAGATTACCCGGTGTCGGCATTTGCCCTGTCAGGCTACTCAGGAGCAGGCAAAAAGACCATAGCGGTTTATGAAGCAGAAGACAGAGACAAAGAGCTTGATGCGCCGAGAGAGTATGCACTTACCCAGAAGCATAAGCATTTAAAGGAAATGCAGAAAATTACCGGGCTTAACAGGACACCGCTGTTTTCTCCTATTATTTGCGATTATTATAGCGGTATGCTGCTTACCACGCCTTTTTATACAGATATGCTCTTAGGAGGGCAGAACCCGGAGAGGCTTCATGAGTTTTTAACAGATTATTATGCCGGCGAACAATTTGTGAAGGTAATGCCTTTTGGAAAGGAAGCTGATTACAAGGGCTTTCTTGCAGGAAATGCCTGCTCAGGCTGGGATGGAATAGAAATCTATGTAACAGGAAATGAGGACAGGGTACTGGTAAGCACCCGGTTTGACAATTTAGGAAAGGGCGCTTCCGGTGCTGCCATCCAGTGCCTCAATATTATGCTTGGATGCGAAGAGGATAAGGGGCTGAATCTTTAGTGATGAATGAATTGATACATGATACTACTTTATATGAAAACATTCCCTCCGAAGAGGGAAGATTGCCAAGGGAAATGGAAGTATATAAGCTGCTTGAGCAGCTAAATATTCCTTTTAAAAGAATGGATCACGAGCCAATGGCTACCATAGAGGCATGTCAGGGAGTGGACAAAATACTGGGGATACATATGTGCAAGAATTTGTTTTTGTGCAACAGTCAGAAGACAGTTTTTTATCTGCTTATGATGCCGGGCGAAAAGAAGTTTAAAACGAAAGAGGTATCCAAACAGATCGGAAGCGCCAGACTTTCCTTTGCACCGGAGGAATTTATGGAGGAATATTTACATATCTCACCGGGTGCAGTGAGTGTTATGGGGCTTATGAACGACAAGGATAATCATGTAAATCTGTTGATTGATGAGGATGTGCTTAAGGAAGAATTTCTCGGATGCCACCCTTGCGTGAATACTGCAAGCTTAAGGCTTAAGACCAGTGATGTAATTGAAAAGTTTCTTCCTTTTACAGCGCATGAGTATCAGCCAGTGCATTTAACCGGAGAGGATTAAGGCTGTATGGCAGATCGTGAACAGGCAAGTAATAGGGCGGGCAGAGAATTTAAACAGAGAAAAGGTTGAAAATAGTTATGGAAATCAGAACAATGACGATAGAGGATTATGATGGCGTGCATGCTCTTTGGATGAGCATTAAAGGATTTGCAATCAGAAGTATTGATGATTCAAGAATTGGAGTAGAACGTTTTCTTCGAAGAAATCCCACTGCCAGCGTGGTGGCTGTGGAGGATGGAAGGATTGTAGGCAGCATTCTCTGTGGTCACGATGGAAGACGGGGATGTCTTTATCATGTGTGTGTTCATGAGGACTATCGCATGAGAGGCATTGGAAAGAGCATGGTGGTTCACTGCATGAAGGAACTGGAAAAGGAGCAGATCAGTAAGGTATCCTTGATTGCTTTTACGCAAAATGACATTGGAAATGCCTTTTGGAAGGAAATCGGCTGGACAAAGCGAGAGGATTTGAATTATTATGATTTTACTTTAAATAAAGAAAATATAGTGAATTATAATAAGTGAAAGATTTGCAAATAAGAATTTTTGGGGTGCGTTGATGAGACAACTATTGGAAATAGATTTACAAGATTATGAAAATTGCGATAGCGTATTTAGTAGACCATCTGTAAGAGGAATTATTCTCAAAGATGATAACAAAATTGCACTTGTTTACAGTGAGAAGGAAAAATATTACAAATTTCCGGGTGGAGGGATTCACAAGGATGAAGATAAGAAAGAAGCTCTTATTAGAGAGGTTAGGGAAGAGGTTGGGTTAATTGTTATTCCTGAATCTATATGTGAATTTGGAAGTGTAATGCGTAGGCAAAAAAGTAACGTTTCACCAAATACAATCTTTGAACAGGAAAATTTTTACTATACGTGTAAAACAAAAAATCGGATTGTAGACCAAGACTTAGATTATTATGAAGCAGAAGCAGGATTTACGCTTAGGTTTGTTAGTTTGGATGAGGCAATTCGTGTTAATTCAGCATATAAAAGTGAAGATTATTTTAATGAGATAATGATTATGAGAGAAACAAAAGTGTTACAGATGATTAAAGATGCAGTTCAATGAAATTCAATGGAACTCTTATGCAGTATGTTTTAGAAATAATGCATCCGGGAAATGGTCAAATCAATGAATTTATTTATTAATAATTTCGGTTTGTGGTTGCCTGTGATAATGATTGTTGCCGGAAGAATGATGTGGAAACATTGTCCTAAAGATATCAATCGCATTTACAGAACTTGCACTAAAAAGGACATTTACAGATGAAGGAAAAGAAAATAGTTGTAATACATGGACAAAATCATAAGGGCAGCACATGGAATGTGGCAAATATATTATTGCAGGATATTATCTGTGAGAAAGAAGTGAAAGAATTCTTTTTGCCAAGAGATTTAAATCATTTTTGTATAGGGTGTTACAGCTGTCTTGAGGGTAGGGAAAAGTGCCCGTTTTGGGAAGATAAGAAGCCAATTGATGATGCGATAAATGCGGCTGATCTTCTTATATTAGCAACACCTAATTATTGTATGATGCCAAGTGCACCTATGAAAGCATTTCTTGATTTGTTTTTTACTAATTGGTTATCTCATAAGCCTCGTGAAACAATGTTTCAAAAACGTGCTGTTGTGATTTCAACTGCAGCAGGAGCAGGTGCGGATAAAGCAAATAAGTTAGTGGCGAATAATCTATTCAATTGGGGAATCCCGGAAGTAATCAGGTATGGAATCAGTGTCAATGCAATGAACTGGAATATGGTACCTGATAAGAAGAAAGATAAAATTGAAAAAGATATGAAGAAGCTGGCTTCAAAACTGTCTAAGAAAACGCCGGTAAAGGTTGGGATCAAAACTCGTATTCTTTTCTGGTTTTATGGAGGAATGCAAAAAGCAAACTGGGGAGCATCACCATCTGAGAAAGAGTATTGGGAAAGCAGGGGATGGCTCAATGGGGTCAAACCGTGGAAATAGAACTCAACATGCAAGATTTACAGACGTCCATTTGTAAAAATTCTGATAATATTTTATCTGGAGGTGTTTAGGGGTGAGCAAACTTATAAAACTTGATGATGAATATGCTAATTGGATAAAAGAAGTCAGCAATAGATTTAGAAGCAGTCAAATTAAAGCTGCTGTTAAGGTTAATGATGAAATGCTTAGATTTTATTGGATGCTGGGTAAAGATATATATGAGAGAGAAAATGATAATGGTTACGGAAAAGCTTTTTATAAGAATTTAAGCAGCGACTTGCAAAGTGAATTACCAGCTGTTAAGTCTTTTTCTGTTACTAATTTAAAATATATGAAATATTTTTATGAGCTTTACTCAAATCATCCTCAACTTGAGGACGAATTAAAAAATGATGGAAATTGTCATCAAACTGGGGACGATTTTGAGGAAATGATTTTTTTGATTCCATGGGGACACAATAAGTTAATTATTGATAAATGCAAAGGAAATAAGGATAAGGCATTATTCTTTGTGAAAAAGACATTGGAAAACAACTGGTCAAGAGCAGTTCTTATGAATTTTTTGGATACAAATCTGTATGAAAGAGAAGGAAAAGCAATTTCTAATTTTAATTTAACTTTGCCAGCACCGCAAAGTGATTTGGCACAAGCAATGACAAAGGATCCTTATAACTTTGATTTTTTAACAATGCGGGAAGGATATGATGAGAGGGAACTTAAGGACGCATTAATGTCAAATGTTCAGAAATTTCTTCTTGAGTTGGGAATGGGATTTGCTTTTGTTGGTAGAGAATATCGTTTGGTTGTAGGCTCGACAGAACAGTTTTTAGATTTGCTATTTTATAATATCAATAATCATTGTTATGTGGTGGTTGAGGTTAAAACAAGAGATTTTGAGCCAGGAGATATGGGACAACTTGGAACGTATGTTGCTGCAGTAGATGGTATATTGAAGCACGATAGTGATAATCAGACGATTGGACTATTAATATGTAAGACAAAAGATAATGTACTGGCTCAATATGCAGTCAATGTTGTAAATGCGCCAATCGGTATTTCGGAATATGAACTTAGCAATTTGATTCCCGATGATTTTAAGAGTTCTATGCCGACAATTGAGGAAATAGAACGTGAATTAAAGGACTAATTGGTTATTTTATAAGCCGCACGAAACCAAAAAGCAAAATATGTAGCATTTAAAATATATCAGTGCCAAGAAGGCACAGAAAGAAGGAGCATATGAAAATAATTACAGGCGGTGTGACCGCAGCAAAAGGATTTGAGGCAGCAGGCGTTGAAGCAGCCATTAAGTATAAAAACAGAAAGGATATGGCAATCATTTACAGTCAGAAGCCCTGTGTGCTGGCTGGAACCTTTACCAGTAATGTGGTAAAAGCAGCTCCGGTACTGTGGGATAAAAAGGTGGTAGAAGAATCTCCTTTCGGACAGGCGGTAATTGTAAACGCAGGAATTGCCAATGCCTGTACAGGAAAGGAAGGATATGATTATTGTAAGAAAACTGCATCAAAAGCGGCATCAGTTCTTAAGATACCGGAAGATTCAGTGCTTGTGGCATCCACAGGTGTTATCGGAATGCAGCTTCCAATGGACAGAATAGAGGCAGGAGTGGAAAAGCTTGTCGATGCAAAGAAGGATACTCTGGATGCAGGAACACAGGCTGCAGAAGCCATTATGACCACTGACACTCGCTCCAAGCAGGCTGCGGTAGAGATTGAAGTAGGGGGTGTGAAGGTCACTCTCGGAGGAATGTGTAAAGGATCAGGCATGATTCATCCTAATATGTGCACCATGCTTGGATTCGTCACAACCGATGCAGTCATCTCAAAAGAGGTACTGACTGAAATAGTTAAAAATGATGTAATTGATACGTTTAATATGATTTCTGTGGATGGGGATACTTCCACCAATGATACCCTTTTGGTCATGGCAAATGGCATGGCAGACAATCCGGAAATTAAAAAGGGAACACCTGAATATGAAACATTTAAGGAGGCACTTCATTACGTCAATGAAACCCTTGCAAAGATGATGGCAGGAGACGGAGAGGGAGCTACGGCACTGTTTGAAACGAAGGTCATTGGCGCAGATACCAAGGAAAATGCGAGAATTCTCAGCAAGTCTGTAATCTGTTCAAGCCTGACCAAGGCGGCAATCTATGGACATGATGCCAACTGGGGAAGAATTCTCTGTGCACTTGGATATTCTGGTGTGCAGTTTGACCCGGAAAAAATTGAACTCTATTTTGAAAGCAAGTCAGGACGTATTCAGATTTATAAGGATGGTGTTGCCACCGATTACAGCGAGGAGGAAGCAAGTAAAATTCTTGCAGACCCGGAAGTGACTGTTCTTGTGGACATGAAGATGGGCAATGAAACTGCAACTGCGTGGGGATGCGATTTGACCTATGATTATGTGAAAATTAATGCGGATTACAGAAGCTGATTGCTTCAATTTGATTAATTAAATATATGTATAGCATTTTTTCCCAGGATATGTTATGGTGTATAGGTAAAGATCAATCTGATATATTCTATTATATTCTTTAGCATATCATGGAGCATTTAATACATATGTTTTATTCTCTTGGTAAAATTAATCTGTCTATTTTGAATAATCATTTTGAAAACCTAATGACGGATGAAACTATAATTACGAAGGAACGGATACAACACATTAAAAATAATCATCCTGAGGATATAGAATTATTTGAAAAATATGGAAAATTAAGTGTGGAAAATCCAGATCTCATTATTCAGGATTTGAAGCATGAAAGAACAGTATTTATGATTAAGCAGTTACCAGATACAAACTTGAATGTAGTTGTAAGGTTGGTACTACAAGGAGAGAATGAAAGCCTGAAAAACTCGGTGATGACATTTTATCGTATCAGAGAAAAAAATTTAAAAAAATTAATAGATAAACATGAACTTCTTTACATTAAATAATGTACAGGCTATAATAAAATTACAAAGTACATATAATTAATAGAGCCAAGAATTTATTTGAAGTAGAGATTGTGCTGCTACGCACCCACTGGGTCAAAAGAAATGCAGGAAGGGGCACACCTGCCAAATAAATGATTGGCTTTTTATGTTGAAAGAAAAGAACAGAAGGAGAATAGAAATGGACAAGGATATGCAGGAAGTATTAAAAAAAGCGGAGGTTTTGATTGAGGCACTCCCGTACATACAAAAATTTAACCGCAAGATTATCGTGGTTAAATATGGAGGCTCCGCCATGAGCAATGAAGAATTACAGAAAAATGTCATTAAAGATGTGACGTTGCTTAAACTGGTAGGTTTTAAGCCCATCATCGTACATGGTGGTGGCAAGGAAATCAGCCGCTGGGTGGGAAAAGTAGGTAAGGAGGCAAAGTTTATCAATGGGCTTCGCGTTACAGACGATGAAACGATGGAGATTGCTGAGATGGTACTTGGTAAGGTCAATAAGCAATTGGTTACCATGGTACAGGAGCTGGGAGTAAAGGCTGTTGGAATCAGCGGTAAGGATGGCGGTCTTTTGAATGTGGACAAAAAGTATGCTGATGGTCAGGACATTGGCTTTGTGGGAGACATCAAGAATGTCAATCCCAAAATTCTTTATGATCTGTTAGAGAAGGATTTTCTTCCTATCGTAGCACCTATTGGGCTGGATGACGAGTTCCAGACCTACAATATCAATGCGGATGATGCGGCCTGTGCCATTGCTAAAGCAGTGGGGGCAGATAAGCTGGTATTTCTTACGGATATTGAGGGACTGTACAAGGATATCAATGATAAGAGTTCCTTTATTCCCAGAATTACTGCTTCTGATGCAGATGCATTGATTACGGATGGAATTATCGGAGGAGGCATGCTGCCCAAGCTGAATAACTGTACTTCGGCAATTAAGAATGGGGTAAACAGGGTGCATATTTTGGATGGGCGCATTCCCCACTGTCTGTTGCTTGAAATCTTTACCAATGAAGGTGTGGGAACCATGATTCTGCATGATGAAGACAGGCAGCTTCTGGAAAAATAACCGCATGAAAAAGGAGAAAGGAAAAGGATAAAAGCTATGGAATGTATGAAAGAATATATTGAAGAAGCCGAAAAAGCCCTTCTTCATACCTATAACCGCTATCAGGTGGTGTTGGATAAAGGTGATGGCGTATATCTTTATGATGTTGAAGGAAAAAAATATCTGGATTTTTGCGCCGGTATTGCAGTATTTGCATTAGGATATAACAACCGGAAATATAATGATGCGTTAAAGGCTCAGATTGACAAGCTGATTCATACCTCAAACTATTATTATAATGTGCCTGCCATTGAAGCAGCGAAGAAAATAAAAAAGGTATCGGGTATGGACAGGGTGTTCTTTACCAACAGCGGTGCGGAGGCAGTGGAAGGAGCCATCAAAGCAGCAAGAAAGTACGCCTATTTGAAGGACGGATGTACAGATCATGAAATCATTGCCATGGAGCATTCCTTCCATGGACGTACGATGGGAGCTCTGTCAGTGACGGGGAATCCCAAGTACAGAGAAGCTTTTCAGCCGATGATTGGTAATATCCGTTTTGCGAAGATGAATGATTTTGAAAGTGTGCTGGAAAACGTGACAGATAAAACCTGTGCTATCATATTTGAGACTGTGCAGGGAGAAGGAGGAATTTATCCTGCCGAGGAAAGCTTTATGAAGCAGGTAAAAGCGCTCTGTGAGGAAAAGGATATTCTCTTGATATTGGATGAAATCCAGTGTGGTATGGGAAGAACCGGGTACATGTATGCATGGCAGAAATATGGGGTTAAGCCTGATATTATGACTTCTGCCAAGGCTTTGGGATGCGGTGTCCCGGTTGGGGCATTTATGATGACCGAAAAGGTTGCGGCAAATTCTCTCACAAGCGGAGACCATGGTACTACTTACGGAGGCAATCCGCTGGCAGCATCTGCCATAAATGTTGTGCTTGATTTATTTGAGGAGAACCATATAATAGATAATGTAAAAGAGGTGGGAGCGTATCTTACAGAGCAGTTGGACACTCTTGCAGCAGAATATGAATTTATTGAAACCAGACGGGGAATTGGATTGATGCAGGGACTTGTATTTAACAAGCCTGTGGGAGATATCATTACAAAAGCGCTTGAGAAAGGATTAATACTGATCAATGCGGGCACTGATATTATTCGATTTGTACCACCCCTTATTATTACCAAATCCAATGTGGATGAAATGATTGCAATTTTAAGAAGCTGTCTGGAGGAATAGAAACGGAGTAAAGAATGGGTTTGAAAAAACGACTGACAGCAATGGGAATCATTGCTATAGCCGCAGTGCTTACCTTTGGAATTGCCAAATCAGGACGGCAGATAACAGAAAAGCAGGAAGATACGGTTTTTACAGGAGAAAAGGAAACGCTTTATCTGTGGTATACGGATGAAGCGCTTACTTCATATTTAAGCAGTGCTGCTGTAACCTACAATGAAAATCATGATGTGAGGATTGTTCCGGTATTGGAATCAGGACTGGAATATCTGGAAAAAATTAATCAGGCATCACTGGAAAGTAATGCACCGGATTTGTATATTTTAAGTCATGATTCTTTGGAAAAAGCATATCTTGCAGGATTGGCAAGTGAGGTTAAGCCTTTAGAAGATGGTTTTATGGAGAATGCCTATATTGGAACCGGATTACAGGCAGTGACCTACAAGGACAAGATTTTGGGTTATCCTTTCTACTTTGAAACCAGTGCGCTGCTGTATAATAAAACCTATCTGGAGGATATGGCAAAGAAATTGTTAGAGCAGGAGGCAGACCGGGCAGCGGCAGAGGCAGCAGAACAGATTGATGCCAAGGTTCAGGAAATCCTGCCTGCCACCATTGAGGACATTAAGACCTTTGCGGATGAGTATGACGCACCCGAGCAGGTTGAAGGTGTATTTAAATGGGATGTGACGGATATTTTTTATAATTACTTTTTTGTAGGAAATGCCATTAATATGGGTGGAGAAGCCGGATGGGATACGTCACAGATTGATATTTATAATTTGGATGCCATAAAAAACCTTCGGGTATATCAGGAGTTGAATCAGTTCTTTTCTATTGAGACCAGTGAAACCAGCTATGATACAATTCTTGATGAGTTTATGGCAGGAAAAATGGTATTTACCATAGCCACCACAGATGCGGTTTATAAACTGGAAAATGCGAAATCAGAAGGGCTGTTTGCGTATGATTATGGAGTGGCTTTGACCCCGGATATTGATGAAGAGACAAAGAGCAGATCGCTTTCCATGACAAACTGTGTTGTGGTAAACAATTACTCAGAAAACAAAGAGGCAGCAAATGACTTTGCAAGCTTTCTGACTACCGGATATAATGACAGCCTGTATGCCAGAAGCGGTAAGGTTTCAGCAGCAAAGTCGGTTTCTTACGATTATGAGGCTTTGGATTGGTTTGCAGCGGAGTATGAGGAATCGATTTCTATGCCGAAGATGCTGGAAACCAGCAACTTCTGGGTTCAGCTTGAGGTGGCATTCTCACAGATATGGAATGGAGCAGATGCGAATCAGAAGTTGAAGGAGCTTTCAGAGCAGATTATGTCTCAGGTAACTGGAGAGACTTATGAGGAGGAATATCTGGAGGAACCCAAAGAGCAGGAAGAAGAGACAGAATATCTGGATGAAGAATACTACAGACAGGAAGCAATGGAAGAAGAATAGAGAGAAGATAGAGTGGAGATAGAGAGGAGCATCAGGAACGCTCCTCTCTATTTCCATTTAAAGATGATAATTCCTACAATTGCAATCAGCATGCCAATGACTTTACGCCATTCAAGAGGCTGCCGTTCCACCTCGAACCAGCCAAAGAGCTCAATCACATAGGCAATAATCAGCTGTGCAATCACAATCAGCATTACAGCTCTTGCAGGACCCAACAGCTCCATGCTTTTGATTACGGTATAGGTAATAAAAGCGCCAATAGCTCCGCCCAGCAGCATATATTTAGGTTCCACCTTAAACAGAGCCGAAAAGGAAGATCTGTCCGTTATCGCCCATGCACCTAAGCAGACCAGCAGGGCTGAAAATTGTACAAAAGCGCTTGCGACCCAGATACTGGAAGACTTGGTAACCTGCGTGTTAAAAACACCCTGAATGCTCATCAATGCACCGGAAACCAGTGCAATCAAAAATCCAATCATAGAAGTCTCCTTAAATTTTCTGTGAACTTATCATATCCGTAAAACAGAAAAAATATTCAAGACCGTTTATACATCCATTTTTTTTGTCTGAAAATGAGTAACGATGCTATAAGGCGGAAAAGCTCCTCCAGTGAAACGATAAGGCTTACCCCTTCAATCGGCCAGTGCAGGATACGCGCCGACAAGAATGCAATCGGCACACCAACACACCATGAGCCTATCATGTCAATGTACATAATGTATTTGGTGTTGCCACCGGAGCGGATGATGTTGCCGCCCAGAATATTGTTCATCATTCGAAAAGGGGTTGTGAGCGCAAAAATAGTAATCAGATGTCTTGCTGTAACCTTTACATGCTCCTCAACCTTGTAGATCTGTACATATGGATATTGTACTAACAATATCAGAAGAGCGGTTGCTACCAATAGAACAAATCCATAAAGTAACAGTTTTTTGGAATGAACGTATGCCTCGTTATACTGTTGGTTGCCTATACTTTTGGCAATCAGGATACCGGAGGAGGAAGAGATTCCTGTAATGATACTTATGGTAACAAGCTGAATGGGCACGAGGATCGTTACCGCTGCATAGGTCTGGGTTCCCATATTTCCATATATGATGGAGTAAATATTATCTGCAAGCAGCCATGAAAAAGTGGACATAATAAGAGGAAAAAGTATGGAAGCAAAACGCTTCAGACCACTGTAACCCACATGTAAATCGGGGGAAACCCTGTACCCCTGCTTATGGCTCATGACAATATACATAATCATACTCACGATACATGCAATCCATTGAGACAGTACCGTTGCAGTGGCAGCACCTCTTGTTCCCATTGCAGGAATGCTTCCAACCCCAAAAATCAGTAAATAGTCAAGTATGATATTCAGACCGGTTGAAAGAATACTGACATAGAGAGCAAGCTTTGCACGGTTCATGCAGCGGAACATGGTAGAAAAAAGTGCGATGACAGCAACGGGAATATAGTTCCATGCAATGATATATAAGTAAGCAGCTCCTTCAGCCTGTGTAGCTGTATCAGGAGTGTATAATCCTGCTATCTGCATCGGGAAAAGAATGGCACATCCGCAGAAAATAAGAGAAAGTATAAGGGCTGCCAGCATGTTAATGGAAAAGCTGCGGGTAACCTTTTGCCGCTCGCCGCTGCCAATATATTGGGCGACCATAATGCCGGCCGCGGAACAAACAGCAGAAATAATCAGGGAATAGCTTGATGAAAATTTATTTGCAAGACCTACTGCTGCGACACTTACACTCCCAAGCTGCCCTATCATGAGCTGGTCTGTCAGACTCAAAACGGAAATCTGCAATAGGGTTTGTAATGATGCCGGAAGTGCAATTTCAGATACCTCTTTTAAAAATTTCTTGTCCTTCATAGTTTCCTCCATAGTAAAGCGTCAATGATATCTAATATCTGAATTATACCAGAATATTTCTGAACTGTATCAAAAAATATTTAAGTGACGGACAGAGGTGCTTCTTTAATCAACTTGTTTTTTGCAGTCTGTATGGTGTAAACAATGGGAAAAACGTGGTATAATACGGATGTTATTTTTAAATAGTACATCAGGAAAAGGAGAAAAGAATGACAGCTATAGAAAGAAGAGATAAGGGATTGCCCTACAGACCGGATCATACGATTGATGAACAGCAGGAGAGGGCAAGAATTTTGATGGAAAAGCTAAACAGTACGAAGCATTCCGATCTTGATGAAATAAGAAAGATTGAAAAGGAATTGCTTGGAAAGTCAAAGAATTTACTGATTAATCCACCATTCTACTGCGATTTTGGATTTAATATTGAAGTGGGAGACAGATTTTTTGCCAACTTTAATTGTACATTTCTCGACACCGGAAAAATCATTATTGGAGACAGTTGTCTGATAGGGCCAAATGTTTCCATTTACACATCAGGACATCCGATTCACCCTGACGCAAGGAAATGTGTTCCTGTTTATGCAATGGATGTAACAATCGGAGATAATTGCTGGATCGGTGGAAATGTTACGATTTGCCCCGGAGTACATATAGGAAGTAATGTGGTCATTGGTGCAGGAAGTGTTGTGACAAAAGATATTCCGGACTGGTCTGTAGCAGCAGGAAATCCATGCAGAGTCATTCGCAAGATTACCGATGAGGACCGCAGGTACTATTATAAGGACAGGGAATTTGACGAGGAAGCATGGGAATATATTGTACGGGGAGAGATTTGCAGGTAGCCGATATGGCTTAAGGTTTTATAGCGACTGTGTGCGAAATAAGGGAGAAATTGCGGCGAAGATTCGGCTTGTCAATCATCTGAAATTAATTTACAATGAAGGAGTATCGTTATAGGGGGCTTTCTGTCAGACAGAGAGGGAATAATGATAAATAAGAAATTTCTGATGGCAGCCGGAATTTTCATATTGGTCTTTTGTATTTTGTCGGGCTGCGAAAAAAAGAGAACAAAGGAGGAGTTAATCCTCCTTCCGGTGGAAACCAATGTTGAAACCGGGACAGCAAAGGCAGAGACAGTCGAAAAGGAAGAAGCGGAAACCAATGCACAGGAAAATGACAGGCTGCGGGAAGATGCAGACAGTGCGATCACAGAAGAAGCTTATGTGGTACATATCTGCGGAGCTGTAGAAAATCCGGGCATTTATATGCTGGAGGCAGGCAGTCGCATATATCAGGCGATTGATGCGGCAGGAGGACTTTGTGAAGATGCAGCCGGTGACTATTTAAATCAGGCAGATACCCTTACGGATGGCATGAAGATTTATGTGCCGACTAAAGCGGAGGTTGAGGCATCCGGCGAAGGGAGCAGCTGGCAAATCAAGGCGATGATGGCATCAGAGGAAGACAGCCGGATGGTGAACATTAACACTGCCGACGAGGAACTTTTGTGCACGCTTCCCGGAGTTGGCAGCAGCAGGGCAAAGAGTATTATTGCATACCGGGAAAGAAATGGAGCATTTCAAAAAATAGAAGAGATTATGAACGTAGAGGGGATTAAAGAAGGGCTGTTTCAGAAAATCAGGGACAGCATTACAGTATAAAGGGTGTCTGCGCTGTTTGGGGCAGATTTTGGAAAGGAATGGATTGGTTAAAATGGCGAAGAAGGTTCTGGTAGTAGATGATGAGAAGCTGATTGTGAAGGGAATACGTTTCAGTCTGGAGCAGGACGGAATGGAAGTGGATTGCGCCTATGATGGGGAGGAAGCGTTGGAGATGATCAGAAAAAAGGAATACGACATCATTCTTCTTGACGTTATGCTTCCTAAGCTGACCGGCTTCGAGGTCTGTCAGCAGGTCAGAGAATTTTCCGGTGTCCCGATTGTTATGTTGACAGCGAAAGGGGAGGATATGGACAAGATCCTCGGACTGGAATATGGAGCAGATGATTATATTACCAAGCCCTTTAATATTCTTGAGGTAAAGGCGAGAATTAAGGCCATCATTCGCCGAACCTCTCCTAAACCAAGAGAGGCAGCTAAGATCATTGAAAGCGGAGATATGAAGCTGGACTGCGAAGGAAGAAGAGTGTATGTGGCAGGAAAGGAGATTAACCTCACTGCCAAGGAATTTGAACTTTTAGAACTGCTTGTTAATAATGCAAATAAAGTATACAGCAGGGAAAATCTGCTAAAGCTGGTATGGGGCAACGAATATCCGGGGGATGTTCGTACTGTGGATGTGCACATCAGAAGGTTAAGGGAAAAAATTGAGCAAAATCCTTCTGAGCCGAAGTATGTGCATACGAAATGGGGCGTAGGCTATTATTTTGCATAAGGAGGCAGAGTTTAAAGGAAAGGCAGTGCCGTTATGGCTGGAAAAATAAAAGCAATTCTGAAGAAATTAAAAATAGGGCGGAGTCTTAAGGTACGCCTGTTTATCATTATCTTTTTAATGGGATTTATTCCCAGTATCTTTATGCGTGTGGGCATTTTGGAAAATTATGAAAGCCGTGCCATCGATGTGCGTATCTCTGATGTACAAACGCAGTTAAAAATCATTGCAAATCACCTGATTACATACAACTATCTTCAGGACACCTCATCAGAGGTGATCGGAGCAGAATTGGAGCAGCTTTCCAATCTGTATAACGGACGTGTCCTGATTATTAATGAGAGCCTGAAAGTGATTAAAGATACCTATGGGATCAGCGAAGGAAAAACAATTATTTCCGAAGAAGTGATCAAGTGCATGAAGGGAATCAATACGGCAAATCATGACAGAGTTAATGGTTTTATTGAGATAACCATACCCATTGTAGAGAACATATCAGCACAGAATGCAACAGAGGATCAGCCGGAGGGAACGGAAATTGTAAGAGGTGTCATGCTGATCAGTGTTTCCACAGATACGATTGTGGCTACCATGGAAATCCTTAACAGAAAGGCTTTAATTTTGGGGATTATTATGGCAATCTGTACCTTTGCCATTGCTCTTGTTCTGGCGCAGATACTGATACGTCCGTTTGACCGCATTTCAAGAGCAATCAGTGAGGTAAAGGAAGGGTATACGGATGAACCCATTTCCGTGCCCGATTATCTGGAAACGGAGCATATTGTGGATGCATTTAACAGTCTGATTGCGAGAATGAAGGCTTTGGATGATTCCAGGCAGGAGTTTGTTGCAAACGTGTCCCATGAACTGAAAACGCCCATTACTTCCGTTAAGGTTCTTGCAGATTCACTGCTGGCACAGCAGGATGTCCCGGCAGAGCTTTATCATGAATTTATGGAGGACATAGCACAGGAGATTGAGCGTGAGGATAAGATCATCAATGATTTGCTTGCACTTGTGAAGCTGGATAAGTCGGCGGCAGAACTTAACATCAGCGTAGTAAATATCAATGAACTGACTGAGATTATCTTAAAAAGACTCCGCCCCATTGCCAGAAAGAACAATGTGGAAGTAACCCTGATCAGCAGGAGAGAAATTCTTGCAGAAGTGGATGAGGTAAAAATGTCCTTAATTTTGACGAATCTGGTGGAAAATGCGATCAAATATAATCGTGAGCAGGGAAAGGTGGAGGTAACGCTTGATGCGGATCATCAGTTCTTTACCGTACAGGTGTCCGATACGGGAATAGGAATTCCGGAGGAATCCCTGAACCAGATTTACGAGCGTTTTTACAGGGTAGACAAATCACATTCCAGGGAAATCGGCGGTACTGGATTAGGGCTTGCAATTACCAGAAATGCGGTACTTCTTCATCGCGGCTCTATTAAGGCAGAGAGCGTGGAGGGCGAGGGAACCACTTTTGTCGTAAAAATACCCCTTTCCAGAGTTTTAATATAGGAGGAAGAGCTTTGAGAAGCAGAAAATTTTGTCTTTGGCTGTTGCTGTTAATGTCCCTGCTTTTGTGTGCCTGTGGACAGAAACGGAAAGAAGTAGAAGGGCATACCTATAACATATATTATGTAAACTATGATGAAACTGCAATTTTTTCAAGGGAATATCATACCGGGACGGAGGATGTTACGCAGCTGATTGATGAACTGCTCAGTCAGCTGGCAGCAGCACCGGAAAAGCTGGAGTATAAGGCACCGCTATCGGGAAATTTCAGTCTTTTGAATTACAATCTTGTGGAAGACCAGCTGACATTGAGTTTCAGTGAAAATTATAAAATTCAGCCGACAACGACGGAAGTACTTGTGCGTGCAGCGATTGTGAGGACGCTGACTCAGATTGAAGGGATACAGTATGTGTCGTTTCTTCTTCAGTCAGAGCCGCTTACAGATGCTTCAGGGGCGGTAATTGGAATGATGAACGCAGAGATGTTTATCGACAATGCAGGGAATGAGATTAATACCTATGAAAAGGTAAAACTGACTCTGTACTTTGCCAACGAGGCGGGGGACGGGTTGAAAAAGGTCAGCAGAACTGTAGTCTATAACAGTAATATTTCGATGGAAAGGCTGGTGGTGGAACAGCTGATCGCTGGACCTTTAGAAAATGAAAAAGCGTTTCCAATGATTAATCCCGGCACCAAAATTGTGAGTGTAAATGTGAAAGATGGAATATGTTATGTAAACTTAGATAGCAGCTTTTTGACTCAGATTTATAATGTGACCTCTCAGGTAACAATTTATGCGATTACGAATTCACTGGCAGAGATTGCCAATGTAAATAAGGTGCAGATTTCTGTAAACGGTGATACCAATGTAACCTATAAAGAAAACATTAATCTGTCCAGCGTGTTCGAAAGAAATCTGGAGATGGTGGAGTAAAAATTACATAAGAGAAAGGAAACAACATGAGAAAACGCCCGCTGGGTTTTTGGTGTCTGGTGGTGACGGTACTCCTGTATCTGTTTGTAAGAGAAAGACCCATTCCTTATACGAACGACAGCGCCTGGCAGGGGAAGAGTCTTACGGTAACAGGAAAGGTATACAGGAAAGAAACCGTCATCCAGAGAACGGGTCCGGTGTCGGTTCTGTATTTAGAATTAATACAGGAAAACAGAACAGGATATCATGATGGCAAAATCATATGTTATCTGAAAGCCGGTCAGACGGAACCGGAAATGGGAAGCTGTGTAAAATTATGTGGGAAGCCCAAACTATTCGAGAGAGCGTCCAATCCGGGACAATTCGATCTTTATTCTTTTTATCAAATATCCGGAATTTCTTATCGCCTCAATCAGGCGGAAATTCTTGCAAAGACAACTGAATATAATCATTTTACTGAGATGCTTTATCAGGCACGGTGTTTTTTGGCAAAAAAGCTGGAAAGCAGTCTGCCCGAAAAGGAGGCAGCAATCATGTGCGCGATTTTGCTTGGAACAAAGAGTGGTATGGACAGGGAAATTAAAATGCTTTATCAACAGAATGGCATTGCTCATATTCTGGCGATTTCGGGGCTTCATGTTTCCATGCTGGGAATGGGATTATACCGGCTCCTTCGCAAATGGGGAGTGCCGATGAAGGAGGCGGCTGCATGTTCTGCTGCTGCAATGCTGCTGTATGGTGCGATGGTGGGCTTTTCGGTATCAGCAGTCAGGGCGATTCTGATGTTTGCCATTCATATGTTTGCAGTTATCTGTGAGCGCACCTATGATATGCTGACGGCTGTTTCGGTTGCCGCTGTATTGGTGCTTTTAGAGCAGCCGCTTTACTTTTTTCACAGTGGTTTCATATTTTCTTTCGGATGTGTGGCAGGAATTGGTACACTTTTGCCCGCACTGACAGAAGGAAGCTCCCTATGCAGAGAAAAGGGGTCAAAATGGACGAGGCGTTTGATAAAAGGTCTGTTGACAGGAGTAGGAATGTCAGTCATTACCTTGCCTGTAAATCTGTGGTTTTATTACCAGTTTCCGGTGTATTCTGTTTTTCTGAATCTTCTGATTATTCCCCTGATGAGCCTTTTGGTAATGGCAGGGCTTGCCCTGATTGCAGTTCAGTTCCTTCATCCGCTGGCAGCAGTGCCATTTGCGTTTGTTGTTCAGGGAATATTAAAGCTGTATGAAATAGCCATGAAACTTTGCAATAAGCTGCCGGGAAGGCTTTGGATTGCCGGACAGCCTAAGGAGTGGCAGGTACTTGTGTATTTATTTCTCCTGACAGCTGTTGTGGTTTTCAGAAAACAGTTAAAACTGCTGACTAAATGGGTAGTTGTGGCAGTGGCAATGATTGTGCTCTGTATTCGGACGGAAAACCGGATGGAGCTTACCTTCCTTGATGTGGGTCAGGGAGACTGCATTTTTGTAGGAAATGCAAATGGGGATAATTATCTGGTAGATGGTGGAAGTTCTTCCGTGTCAGAAGTCGGGATTTATCGAATCATCCCGTTTTTAAAAAGTCGTGGCGTACACAGGCTGAAAGCGGTTTTTGTTACACATCCCGACGAAGATCACTGTAATGGGATTAGGGAGCTTTTGGCTGATGGGAAGAAGCAGGGAATCTTTATAGAAAATCTGGTTCTCCCTGATGTGGAAGAAGAGGAGAAAAGCCAAGGCTATCTGGAATTGGAAAGACTTGCTTTGGACGCAGATATTCCGGTGCGTTCTATTAGCGCAGGGCAGGAGATAACGGATGGGAGACTTAAATTCATCTGTCTGAACCCCTCCAAAGATAGTGCTTTGACAGAGAATGAGTATTCCGTCGTATTGCAGCTTTACTATGAAAATTTCAGTGCCGTGCTGACAGGAGATGTGGAGGGAAAAGGCGAACAGGAAATGCTTCGATGCATGAAGGAACGGGGAGCTGACCAGGTAACTGTATTGAAAGCAGCACATCATGGATCGGCTTATTCAACACCGGAAGAACTTTTGAACATAATTACGCCTGTCTATACCGTCGTTTCCTGTGGTCAAAATAACTCCTATGGGCATCCCCATAAGGAACTTCTTGAACGTCTTATCAATTGTAAGACCAACACAATCATTACCTATGAAGCCGGAGCAGTTACTTTTTGGACAGATGGAAATAGGGTAGAGGTAAAAAAATATTTGGAGAAATAAACAGCAGCTGCTGTAATTTTTGGGAAACCTTCCACCCTTCACCCTTCCAAATTATGTGAGGATGTGCTAAAATGCATAGAGTAATTTACTTATCAGCAGAGGAGTTAACGTGCAGCGTCTTATAGAGGACATTAAAACACAACAATTTAATCATATTTATCTTCTCTTTGGGGAGGAAGCTTATCTTCGTAAGCAATACCGTGACAAGCTGAAGGAAGCAATAATCGGTGATGATACGATGAATTATCATTACTATGAGGGGAAGGATATTTCTGTCGGAGAAGTCATTGACCAGGCGGAGACCCTGCCATTTTTTGCGGAAAGACGTCTGATTATTCTGGAGAACAGCGGACTGTTCAAAAGTGGTGGGGAGCAGCTCGCAGAGTATCTTTCAGCACAGGCGCAGAGTACTTATTTTGTGTTCGTAGAAGCGGAAATTGACAAGAGAAGCAAACTGTATAAGACGGTGCTCTCCAAAGGATGTGCCATAGAATTTGCAATGCAGGATGAAGCTACCCTGAAACGCTGGATCTTAGGAATGGTAAAAAAGGAAAATAAGAAAATCTCTGAGAATACGTTGACCCTTTTTTTGGAAAAAACGGGAACCGACATGGAGAATATCCGCAAGGAGGCAGAAAAGCTGTTCTGTTATTGCATGGAAAAAGAGATGATTACGCAGCAGGATGTTGAGGCAATTTGCACCAGGCAGATTGGAAATCATATTTTTGACATGGTAGGCGCTATTGCGGACAAAAAACAGAAAAAGGCACTGGAACTTTATTATGAGCTGCTTGCACAGAAGGAGCCGCCAATGAGGATCCTGTTTCTCATTGCCAGACAGTTTAATTTGCTTCTTCAGGTCAAGGAACTTCGGGAAAAGGGATATCAGAATAAAACCATTGGTGAAAAGGTAGGACTGCCGGGATTTATTGCAGGTAAGTATGTAGCTCAGGCAGCGCGCTTCAAGAGCGCGGAACTGCGTGATGCCGTAGAGGCATGTGTGGATGCAGAGGAAGCCATTAAGACAGGCAGGATGAATGATAATATGAGCGTTGAAATGCTGATCATCAGATACAGCAGTTAAAAATAAATGCAGAAAGAAAGGAAGTAATGAAAATGAGTATGATTGAAACTGTACGCAGCCAGATGATGGAGGCAATGAAAAACAAGGATAAGGACAGAAAGGAAGCCCTTTCTATGCTTCTTGGAGCACTGAAAAACAAGGCGATTGACAAGAGAGAGGATTTGACAGAGGCTGAGGAATTTGAAGTAGTAAAGAAGGAAATTAAGCAGACGAAGGAAACCATGGAGCTTGCACCTGCAGACAGGACAGACATTAAGGAGGCATGTGAAATAAGGCTTGCAGTATATCAGGAATTTGCACCCGAGGAAATGAGTGAAGAGGCTATTCGCGATCAAGTAAAGGAAGTTCTTGCACTTCTCGGGATCACAGAACCTTCAGGTAAGGACAAAGGTAAGGTAATGAAGGAACTGATGCCCAGAGTAAAGGGAAGAGCAGATGGCGGTCTGGTAAATAAAATAGTGGGAGAAATGCTTGGTTAAACGATGAAAAGCAGATTAACAACCCTGTGCTACATTGAGAAGGATGATCAATACCTGATGTTGCACAGGGTTTCTAAAAAGAATGATATAAATAAGGATAAATGGATAGGCGTGGGAGGACATTTTGAGGAAGGAGAAAGCCCGGAGGAATGTCTTCTTCGGGAAGTGAAGGAGGAAACCGGGCTGACCCTCACTGATTATCGGTTCAGGGGTATCGTTACCTTTTGTGCAGAGGGTCATCCTACAGAGTATATGTGTCTTTACACGGCGGATGGTTTTACGGGAACACTGAAGGAATGTGATGAAGGCAGACTGGAATGGGTAGAAAAGTGCAGGCTGAAAGATCTGAATTTATGGGATGGAGATTTCCTGTTTTTGGATCTTTTGTGGCATGAAGAACCTTTTTTCTCATTAAAACTTGGTTATCATCTATCGGATAAGTGGAATTATGCGGCACTGAATGGGGAGGAAATGGAGCTTTTTGACCTTTGCAGAGAGGATGGTACGCTTACCGGTCATGTGAAGGAACGAAGCATGGTTCACAGAGATGGAGATTTTCACCGGACAGTGCATATATGGATTATACGGAAAAGAGAGGATGGCGGCATAGATGTTCTGCTGCAGAAGCGCAGCAAAAATAAGGATGCTTTTCCGGGATGCTATGATATTTCATCGGCAGGACATGTTCGTACGGAAGACGATTATGAAACTTCAGCGCTGCGGGAGCTGTCAGAGGAATTGGGAATAGAAGCATCAAGAGAAGAACTTCGGTTTATTGGCTTACATGAAGGTTACACAGAGGCTGTATTCTGGGGAAATCCTTTTCAGGATTGGGAACTGAGTGCCATATATCTTTATGAGAAACCTATCGACGCGCATCACCTTAGTTTGCAGGAAAACGAAGTGGAAGCGGCAGTTTTTATGGATTATGACAGAGTGCTTTCGGGAATTTTAGATGGCAGTATTCCAAACTGTATTTTCCCGGAAGAGTTCAAATTGATTAAGAGGGCTCTGGAACCGGGGTTTGGGGCACAGAATGTAAGAATTACGGAAAAAAGATTACTAGGATGCACTCCGGTTGAAAAGCGTGTGAACTTGTAAGGCCTCACCGTGGTAGCTTAGTAAATGCCTGATAATGGTAATGGAAGAGATGAATCCACAGCCCAGTCGTATGGCTGGAACGGAAACCTTGATGCAAACAGTAATCAGGAACATGATAAAGGTAACAATGGAGCGGAACAGGTGTGGCGAAATAATGATAATTGTTGAAAAGAAGATATAAAACAGGGCGAGTGTGGCAAAGGGAACCAGATTAGGAAACAATGCCAGCATGACACCAAATGAGGCGGCAATGGCTTTGCCGCCTTTTCCTTTCGAAAAGAAGGAAAAAGCATGACCTGCGACGGGAGCTGCCATTACAAAGGCAAAAGGGAGCCTTGCAGGATCAATCTGCCTTGCTGCCAGAAATACCGGAAGAAAGGCTTTCAGAATTTCACATACAATGACAGTGCATCCCACAGAAAAACCGGCATGCTTGAAGGCATTGGCCGTTCCGGGATTGCCATCATCGCTGATGGTACGGATGTCAATGTGCTTGATGTATTTTGGAAGCAGATATCCATACAGGATACTGCCGGATAAATAACCGATGATACTCCAGTGCAGGTAGGGGAGCCATAATGAAATATTCATGTGTGTTATTCCTCTTTCGCTTCATTTTTCTTTGCCGCTTCTTCAGTGATTTTACTAAGTAGCTTGACAATATCAGCAGCGGCATTAGGAGAGGCGTATTTCTTTTGTGTTGTGATCATTGCCTCTCGTATTTCTTTATTTTCCACAAGCGTGATTCCCTGGGAAACCTGAATATGTGTGTGCTCGGATGCGAGGGAAAGTCCTCTGGATACAAAAAATTCGCTGTTTTTTGTTTCACATCCGGGGATGGCAGCTGTGTGGACAATAGGAATGTTTTTAACCAGCGCCTCTGTGGAAGTAAGCCCGCCGGGCTTGGTAAAGATCACATCGCTGGCATCCATGTACTGGGACACATGTTCAGTGTATCCGGTAATATGAACATTTTTATTTTTTTTGTATGCATGTTTTAAAATGTGATACATCTTTTTGTTGTTTCCGCAGATTATAATCAGCTGCTCGTCATGAGTGAGCTTTCGGGTAAGCTCAAACACAAATAAGTGCATTTTGCCAAATCCCATACTTCCGCTCATGACCAGAAATACGGGCTTATCAGCTGGCAGATGCAACCGTGCCTTAGAACGTGGTTTGTCTGGCTTTTCGGAAAAAGCCATGGATACCGGAATGCCTAAGGAGTACAGTTTTTCAGATGGCAGTCCCCGTTTGATATTTTCGTCCTCAAGATCTTTATGAGGAAGAATATAATAATCACATTCCGTTTCCTCCCAGAAAGGAATACAGGTATAGTCTGTGGCAATGGCGATAGTGGGAGGGATTTCCATATGCCGTCTCTTCATGCAGGTAACCATCTCAGCGGGAAACAGATGCGGCATAACAATGGCATCGAAATGGTTTTCACGCAAATATGCATACAGCCGCTTTACCATCAGGGAATTTGCATAGTAAACGGGTGACTTATGTCTGGAAGAGGTAATGGCGCTGCCAATTTTATAGATAAAGCCAAACAATCCGGGAAAGTGGCTGGCAACACGGATATAGGTATTTCCAACGTTCCTTGCAGTTTTTTCACTCTTCAGAGTAAAGGGATCCATCATGACAGCTTCATGCCCTTCATATTCAAGACGTTCTTTTACTGCTTTTCCGGCGGCATTGTGACCGCCTCCGGTACTGCAGGATAAAATTAATATTTTCATAAAATTCTCCATATATATTATAGGTTCCTATAACAATTTTCAGATTAGATTAGTATAGTACATAGATGAAATTATGGCAAGGTATGGCAAGGACAGTGATAAATGATTACCCAACACAATTTAATAAATTGTTTAGATTTTGATTATTGACTTTTGAACTTAATGGGAGTAAATTTCCCATTAAGCATTTTTGCCTTTGAGCTTAAAGGATAACATGAAAACAGGAGTGATTAAAATGACCCAACCATTGGTAAGCATTATAGTACCGGTTTACAATGGAGAAAAATGTATTGAGAGATGTCTTCGGAGCATACAGAATCAAAGCTATAAAAACATTGAGGTAATTGTTGTTAATGATGGCAGTACCGACCATACGGAAAGGATTATAAAAAAATATGAAGCTTCCGACAGCCGTTTCCACTACATAAAAAAGCCAAACAGTGGTGTTTCCGACAGCAGAAATGTAGGAATGAAGGCTGCAAAGGGAGAGTATTTTCAATTCGCGGATGGAGATGACTGGCTGGTAAAGACTGCAACAGAAGAATTTGTAAAAACAGCGCTTACTTATGATTGTGACATGGTTATTTCCGATTATTACAGAGTATGTGGAAGAAGGATTTATGAGAAAGGACATATAGAGGGCGGTCCGGTTATTACAAGGATGAAATATGCGGAATGTATGATGGAAGCGCCGGCGAATTTTTATTATGGTGTGCTCTGGAATAAGTTTTTTAAAGCAGATATCATCAGGACCTTTCAACTTACCTGTTCCACGGAATTGGATTGGTGCGAGGATTTTCAATTTAATCTTGAATATTTGCAGTACGTGGGAAAGGTTGGCGTGATTGATAAGCCTCTTTACTATTATGTGAAAACCAAGGGCAGTCTTGTGGATACCCAGATTAATTTTCAGCAGTCCATTCGCACGAAAAGGATTTTGTTTGACTATTACAGGGATTTATATAAAGCAATTGATCTGTATGAGGAAAATAAGATGAGAATTCGAATGTTCTATTTGTCTTTCGCACACGATAAGATCAAAAAGATCAAGTCTGCATAGAAGCAATGGCATTTAGTCTCAGCAGTTTGGGAGTACAGTTTAATAGATATACTTGACAAATACCCCATAGGGGTATAGTATCGATTCAGAACGAACTATACCCGTGTGGGGTATTTGCTATGCAGAAAAGGATTTTATTATGAAATTGAGGAGAAGTGAATGGAAAAGAAAGAAAAAAGAAGCGAGGAACAGTGTAAGCAGCTAAAGAACCGCATAAGTCGTATGGTAGGGCAGTTAAACGGTATCAACAGAATGCTGGAAGAAAATCGCTATTGTGGAGAGATTCTGACTCAGGTTGCGGCAGTGGAAAGTGCACTTCAGAGCTTCGGCTATATTGTTTTGAAGGAACATCTGGAAACCTGTGTAGTAGAAGGAATTCAAAATGGAAATGATAAGATGATGGAAGAAGTGATTGAGTTGGTGAAAAAGTTAAAATGATGAAAAAGCAGAAATATGAAGTTACAGGGATGACCTGCTCCGCTTGTTCTTCTCATGTAGAAAAAGAAGTAAGCAAGCTTCCGGGCATGAAAGAAGTGACTGTAAATTTACTTACAAACAGCATGCAGGTGGAATATGATGAGACCGTGTGCAATGAAGAAATCATTATAGGTGCAGTGAAAAGAGCGGGATATGGAGCCGGGATTTTAAGTAACAGACAAAATCAGAGAACTTCTGAACAGAGGCAGGCAGCACAGAGCGCAGATAAAAGAATAGACAGCACGCTGAAAAGTCAGGAAATGAAAGTCAGACTGCTCGTCTCTCTTGTTTTTATGGTGCTATTGATGATCGTATCCATGCATCACATGTTTTTTATGTGGCTGAATCTTCCGGCGCCTGAATTGTTTATGAAGTTGTTCCACGGAAATGAGAATGCATTGACCTTTGCATTTACACAATTTTTGTTGACATTGCCCATTATTTATGTAAACCGGAAATACTTTCAGACAGGGTTTAAGACACTGCTTCATTTAAATCCAAATATGGACAGCCTGATTGCAATAGGCTCCGGGGCAGCCATGCTCTATGGTGTTTTTGCAATTTACAGGATTGGATATGGTCTTGGGCATGGAGATACCTGGCTGGTTGAGAGATACGCATCTGATCTGTATTTTGAGTCGGCGGGCATGATTTTAGCCTTAATTACAGTAGGAAAATATCTGGAAGCCCGTTCTAAGGGTAAAACCAGTGAAGCAATCGAAAAGCTGATGGACTTATCTCCAAGAACAGCCATTTTGCTTACAGAACAGGGAGAAGAAAAGGAAATCCCCACAGAACAGCTGATGAAAGATCATCTGTTTGTCGTGAAGCCGGGGAGTCTTGTTCCGGTAGATGGAATTGTGGTGGAAGGTATTTCCAGTATTGATGAGTCGGCGATTACCGGGGAAAGCATTCCGGTAGAAAAACAGCCGGGAGATTCTGTAGTATCTGCCACGATAAACAAGGCAGGACGGTTAGTTTGCAAAGCTGTGAAGGTTGGAGAGGATACTACGCTTGCACAGATTGTTCGTCTGGTGGAGGAGGCTTCTTCATCCAAAGCACCGATTGCCAGGCTTGCGGATAAGATTGCAGGGATTTTTGTTCCCCTGGTTATGGGAATTGCCGCTATTACATTCTTGGTATGGATGTTTGCAGGTGGAGGTTTTGAGGCAGCTATGTCTTCAGCCATCGCAGTGCTTGTAATTTCCTGTCCTTGTGCATTGGGGCTGGCAACACCGGTTGCCATTATGGTAGGAACAGGTGTGGGAGCCAAAAACGGAATCCTGATTAAGTCCGGGGATGCCCTGCAGGCAGCACGAGAAATTACCACAGTGGTTCTGGACAAGACAGGAACGATTACAGAAGGAAAACCGGTAGTTACAGATATCATTGGATATGAGAGAGATTTGGACGAGAACCGGATCCTTGCATTTGCCGCTGCCATTGAAAAGCCCAGCGAGCATCCTCTGGCAGATGCCATTGTAAGTAAGGCACAGGAACGAGGGCAAGACATCCCCAAAGTGGAAGACTTTATGGCAGTCTTTGGAAGAGGGGTCAGGGGCAAATGCGAAGGAGAGCAGTGGTTTGCCGGAAATCTTAAATACATGGAAGAATGCGGTATCACATTATCCGAAGAGCAGAAGGCAGAGATGGCGAAATTGGCAGGAGAAGGGAAAACGCCTCTTTTGCTTGCAAAAGAGAATAGTTTTTCTGCAATCATTGCTGTGGCAGATCCCATAAAAGAATCTTCTAAGGCTGCAATTAACGGGTTACATCAGATGAAGATAGATGTAGTTATGTTAACTGGTGATAACAAGCGCACTGCAGAAGCTGTAAAAGAAAAATTGAATATTAACCATGTAATTGCAGAGGTATTGCCGGAGGAGAAGGAAAAGGAAATCAGAAGATTAAAATCGGAAGGCAGGAAGGTGGCAATGATTGGTGATGGGATTAATGACGCACCTGCACTGGCGGCAGCAGATGTGGGAATTGCCATTGGCGCAGGAACAGATGTGGCGATTGAAAGTGCAGACATTATTTTGATGAAAAGCAGATTGACGGATGCCATCACAGCGATCCGCTTAAGCCGTGCTGTGATCAGAAATATCAAGCAAAACCTGTTTTGGGCATTCTTTTATAATTCCATTGGCATCCCGTTGGCAGCAGGTGTATTTTACCCTGCATTTGGCATCAGGCTAAATCCTATGTTTGGGGCAGCAGCGATGAGCTTAAGCAGCTTATTTGTGGTTGGTAATGCGTTGCGGCTTCGTAACTTTAAACCATTTGAAACCGGAAGAGGCAATGGATCAGAAAGGTCGGAAACAGCAGAGGCAGAGACAGAAAATCAGAAGATGGAGGAAAAGATGATGAGCAAAATAATGATAATTGAAGGAATGATGTGCGGACATTGTACCGGAAGAGTGCAAAAAGCGCTTGAAGAAGTAGAAGGCGTAACCGGTGTTACAATGAGCCTTGAGAATAAGAGCGCAGAAATTGAACTGAGCAGGGAGGTATCGGATGAAATCTTGAAGGCGGCTGTCACAGAGGCAGGATATGAGGTAATTGAGATACGATAAACAGGAAGAGGAAGCATAGAAAATGATAAGAGAAGATTATCCCTATTTATATGAAACCCATCTGCATACAAAACAAAGCAGTGCGTGTGCACATAATACAGGGAAGGAGATGGCACAGGCAGCGAAGGATGCCGGTTATACGGGAATCATTGTAACGGATCACAGCTGGTACGGAAATAATTGTATTGATCAAAGCCTTTCGTGGGAGGAATGGATCGAGCAGTTTTGCAAGGGCTATGAAGATGCGAAGGCATGGGGCGACAAAATCGGTCTTGATGTTTTTTTCGGCTATGAATCCTGTTATCGAGGAACGGAATTTTTGGTCTATGGTGTGGATAAGCAGTGGCTAAAAAGCCATCCTCAAATTAAGGATGCCACGATACCTGAACAACATCAGATGATTCGGGAAGCAGGAGGAATGGTGATTCATGCACATCCCTACAGGGAGGAATACTATATCCCCAAGATACGGCTTTTTCCGAAAGACATAGATGGCGTAGAGGGCATCAATGCCACCCATTCCTCACATTTGAGTCACAGCCACAATGATCCTGAGTTTGATAAGAGAGCCATTGCCTATGCAAAAGAGCATAATCTTCCCATGACAGCAGGTTCGGATATTCACACCACACAGCTTTTAGGTGGTGGTATGGCATTTAAAAGAAGGCTTCATTCTATAGAAGATTTCTGCCGTGCTGTTTTAGGCGGCGAAGACTATCTGCTGACCAGTGGGGATACATGGTTTGACAAAAAGGGAGAACCGGTATGAGATTTATACACATAGCAGACCTGCACATAGGAAAAGTTGTGAATGATTTTTCTATGCTGGAGGATCAGAAGTTCATACTGATGCAGATTGCTGATATTGCGAAAGCAAATCAGGTGGATGCGGTTGTGATTGCAGGAGATATTTACGACAGAGCTATTCCCCCGGCAGAAGCGGTAACTTTGTTTGATTGTTTCTTAAATGAATTGTCAAAGGCTGAAATTAAAATAATTATGATCAGCGGAAATCACGATTCACCGGAACGTATCAGTTTCGGAGAAGAACTGCTTCGAAAGCAAGGGGTTCATATTGCGGGAATACAAAAGGAAACTTTGACCAAGGTAACTTTTTCTGAGCCTCAATGTGAAACAGAGTTTGTGCTACTGCCCTTTTGTAAGCCGGCACAGCTGGAGGTAAAAACCAGTGAGGAGGCGGTGAAGAAGCAGCTTACGGAATATTGGGAGAAGCAGGAAAATGAGACTGGGGATACAGAGCACAAGAGGAGAAAGAATCATGTGCTGGTGACGCATTTTTTTGTAACCGACAAAGGAAAGGAACCTGAGCTTTCGGACAGCGAAACTACCATTCATGTGGGTGGACTGGACAATGTGGATTTATCAGTGTTTCAGGGGTTTGATTACGTGGCATTGGGACACATTCACAAACCGCAGCAGATTGGAAGCCATCCGGTGTGGTATGCAGGATCTCCTCTAAAATATTCCTTTGGAGAAACCAATCAGACCAAATCTGTCCTTCAGGTTACCCTGGATGAAACAGGGCTTAAGGAGGTCAACGCCATCCCCTTACATCCGCTTCGTGAAATGCGAAAGCTGAAAGGAAGTCTGAAAGAAATTCTTGAAGGAACAGTGGTGTGCGGACAGCAGGATTATTTGCAGGCAATTCTCACAGACCAGGGTGAGCTGATTGATCCCATTGGCACAATCCGAAGCAAATACCCAAATGTGATGCAGATTGTAAGGGAAGAAGCCAATGCGGAATCAGATCCCGGGCAGGAGCTGCGTGGCAGAGCTGCATTGAGAAAAAGAGACCCCATGGTGCTTTTTGAAGATTTTTACAGGGAAGTGCGAGGGCAGGAGCTTTCAGAAGAAGGTAAAAGAATTGTCACGGATGTAATCAGGGGAACGGAAGAATAAAAAGCCAGAGAAGAAAGGAACGAAACAGATATGAAGCCTGTCAGGTTGACCCTCTGTGGCTGGGGACCTTATAAGGGAAAACAGGAAATTGATTTTGCGGGGTTTAAGCAGAGAGGGCTTTTTTTGATTACCGGACCTACCGGTGCAGGAAAGACCACCATTTTTGATGCAATCACTTATGCCCTGTATGGAAGTATGAGCGGGGAAATGCGTGAGAAGAACAGCGTGCGAAGCGACTTTGCACAGGCCGATACCCCTACCTATGTGGAACTTTTGATGACACATAATGGCGAGCAGTACAGTATTTACAGAAATCCTGAATATCTACGCCCAAGGAAACGGAAGGTTTCAAGGGACGATGAGGAAGAGGGATATACCAAAGAAAAGGAGAGGGCTGTTTTTACCGGACCGGATGGGGAGTCTGTGGAGGGCAGCAGCGAGGTAACACGTAAGGTTCAGGAGCTTTTAAAACTGGACTACCGGCAGTTCAAGCAGCTTTCTATGATTGCACAGGGAGAATTTGCCAGACTTCTGTCGGCATCCCCAGCGGAAAAAACCAGAATTTTTCGTGAAATATTCAGTACCGCGCCATATGAAAAGATGGCTTCCATACTGAAAGGAAGGGCCTCCGGCGTATATAAGGAGATTATGGAGTGCCGGTACAAAATGGATGAGAACATTGATCTTCTGGTAAGGGATGGTGTTGTGGAGGAACACAGTGGCAGCTATTACTATGAGGAGATCATTTCTTTTCTGGAAGAGCAGAAGAAACAAATGGAAGCAGACTGGAGGGAACATCAGAAAATCTGTGATCAGAAGGAGGAACAGGTGCAGGAACTGACTGCCAGAGTTGCTGAGGCGGAAAGGATGAAAAGTCTGTTTGAAAAGCTTGCCATAGAAAGAACACGCAGACAAAAGCTTTCTCAAAAAAAGGAGGAAATGAAGGAGAAGGAGAAGCTTTTGCACCAGCAGGAGAAGGCTGCTACCCTAAGGCAGGAGGAACTAAAGCTGCTTGCGGCACAGGAAAAAGTGTCGGTATTGAAAAAGGAAATAGGAGCTACGCAGGAGGAAATCAGTGGGCTTTTGGCGCAAAAGCAGACAGAAGAAGACTGTTATGGCAGGCGTGAGGAGACAGAGCTTGCCTATGAGCAGGAGAAAAGGCTTCGGGAAGAGCAGCGTACACTTAGCCTGGAGCGGAAAAAGGAAGCTGCAAGGGAGGAGGAGCTTCACAGGCTGCAAAAGGAATATCTGGCAGCAGAACAGAAGGAGGAAACAGCAAAAGATCTTTATGAGCAGGCAGACAGGACCTATCGACATGGAATTGCCGGGATTCTCGGAGAAAGCCTTAAGGAGGGCGAGCCCTGCCCTGTTTGTGGCTCTCTTCATCATCCCCTGCCCGCAGCACGGAGCACCGAACTGCCTACAGAAGAACAAGTAAAGGAGCTAAAGAGCAACTTTGAGAAGAAGCAGGCAGAACGCATTGCACTTCATGGACAGACTACGGCAGTTCTGGCGCAGGTGCAGTCGATTGGAGTGCAGATTACAGAAATTGAAAAAAACTGCGAAATGCTCAAGACCCACAGAAAGACCCGCAGGCAGTCGGTGGCAGACTATATTGACAGTCATGAGGAACAGGAATTCAGAGGTTTCATCAGTAAATATGAGCAAAGGCTGGCAGTGTTGGATGAAAAGCAAAAGCAGTTAAGCGGACGCAAGGAAGAATTGAGTTTTGCAGAAAAAATTCTTCATCAGGATGAAGATGCGTTTGCCAAAAGACTGGAGGAAGCAGGTTTTATATCAGAAGAGGATTATCATAATAGTCTTGCAGAGGATAGGAAGGTTGCCCTGCTGCGTAAAGAATTACAGGATTACCTGCAGGACTGCCGTCTGTGTGATGAGATGCTTGCCCACCTGGAAGAGGAGACAGGGAAAGGAAAACCTGAGGAAACAGACTCTCTAAAGGAGCAGCTTTGCCAGACGGTACAGGAGAAAAGGAACCTTACCGATAGGATGATGAAGCTTAATGGAACGCTGCAAAGCATCAAAAAAGGACTTGTCTCCCTGAAAGAAAAACAAAGGCAGCTTTCCGGACTTATGGAAAGCTACAGCCTGTTAAAGGATTTAGACGATGCTGCAAATGGGAATAATAAAAAGAGGCTGGTATTTGAACAATATGTGCTGGCAGCTTACTTTGAAGATATTCTTTGTGCAGCAAATATCCGTCTTAGGCTGATGAGTGGTGGAAGATATGAACTGCGTCGCGTAGAGCAGATTTCGGATGGACGCAGCAAGGACAATCTGGAAATGGAAGTTATGGATTATTATACAGGAAAATACAGGTCAGTGAAGACCTTGTCCGGAGGGGAGACTTTTAAGGCATCACTGGCTCTTGCACTTGGGATGAGCGATGTGGTACAGGCAGAAAGTGGAGGCAGGAGAGTGGAAGCGCTCTTTATTGACGAGGGATTTGGAAGCCTTGACGGGGAATCTCTTGAACAGGCGTGTCTGACCCTGCAGAGCTTAGTGGAAAAGGATCGGCTGATTGGTATTATTTCCCATGTGCCGGAATTGGCGGAAAAGATAGGAAATCAGATTCAAATTCATAAAACAAATGCTGGAAGTACAGCCTTGGTTATGCTATCCTAGTATACAGTGGAGGTGTTAGATATGGAAAATAAATTTGATGTAATTATCATTGGTGCAGGTCCCGGTGGAATCTTTTGTGCCTATGAGTTGATGGATAAGAAAAAAGATTTAAGAGTGCTTATGATAGAAAAGGGACGTTCCATAGAGAAGAGACAATGCCCTAAACGTGTAACGAAGCAGTGCGTAGGCTGTAAGCCCTGTTCTATTACCACAGGTTTTGCGGGAGCAGGGGCTTTTTCTGACGGAAAGCTTTCCCTTTCTCCTGACGTAGGAGGAAATCTGCCTGAAATTCTGGGCTACGATGAGACCGAAAAGCTGATCGGGGAATCTGACCAGATTTATCTGAAATTCGGAGCAGATACCAGTGTTTATGGTGTGGATAAGCAGACGGAAATCCGGGAAATCCGTAAAAAGGCAATCAATGCAAATTTAAAGCTGGTAGAGTGCCCAATCCGCCATCTGGGAACAGAGGAAGGATACAAGATTTATGAAAAACTTCAGCATCATCTGGAAGCTCAGGGTGTGACCATTCAGTTCAACACTATGGTAACCGAACTTCTGGTAGAAGACGGAAAGGCTGTGGGCATCAGGACGGATAAGGGCGAAGCATACTATGCGGGTGAGATTGTTTCTGCGGTAGGTCGTGAAGGCGCTGACTGGTTTAAAGATAAATGCGAGGAAATTGGAATCGAGACGACTCCCGGTACCGTGGATATTGGTGTCAGAGTAGAGGTAAGGGATGAAGTGATGCAATTCCTGAACGAAAACCTCTATGAAGCAAAGTTAATCTATCATACTCCTACCTTCGATGACAAGGTAAGAACCTTCTGTACCAATCCCTCCGGCGAGGTGGCTACAGAATATTATGAAGGCGGACTTGCGGTGGTTAATGGTCATGCTTATAAATCAAAGGATTATAAGACGAATAATACCAATTTTGCGATTTTGGTCAGCAAGAATTTTACGAAACCTTTTAAGACACCGATTGAATATGGCAAGCATATTGCCCAGCTTTCCAACATGCTCTGCGGAGGCAAGATACTGGTGCAGACCTTTGGCGATTTTAAGAGAGGGAGAAGGACTACGGAAGAGCGTCTTTGCCGTAACAATCTCATCCCTACTTTGAAGGATGCGGTTCCCGGTGATCTTTCACTTGTATTCCCTCACAGAATTATGGTGGATATAGAGGAGATGCTGATTGCACTGGATAAGATCACGCCCGGCATTGCTGCGGACGAAACACTGCTTTATGGTGTGGAGGTCAAATTCTATTCCAACAAGGTAATCGTAAACAGGGATTTTGAGACCAGCATCAGTGGGCTTCGTGCCATTGGTGATGGCGCAGGAGTGACCAGAGGTCTCCAGCAGGCATCGGCAAACGGTATCAGCGTAGCAAGAAGTATCCTGAGAAAGATGGAAGCATGAAAAAGGCAAAAAAAATTATTTTACTGATTTTGTGCAGCTTACTGCTTTTAGAGATAACGGGATGTGGAAAATCAGGGGCGAAAACCAAACTTGTGCTGACCACAGGATTTAGAAAAAATGAAATCTTTCGTATTGAGAGCATGTCATGCACTCTGCCGGAAATCATGGTATATCTGACCAATGCACAGAACCAATATGAAAGTGTATACGGCAGGGAAATATGGGAAACCGATTTAAACGGTATCACGCTGGAAGAGAGTGTGAAGGAAACAGTGCTTGCCCAGCTGGCGCAGATCAAAACGATGAATCTGCTTGCCAGAGAGCATGGAGTATCATTAGATGAGTCGGAGATGGAAACAGTTGCTGCTGCCGCTGCTGATTATTATGGGGAACTAAATGAGGCAGAACGGGAAAGCATGCAGGTTACGGAGGAAACGATTGCCAATCTGTATGCAGAGTTTGCTGTTGCCAATAAGGTGTATGAGTATATCATCAGGGACATTAACCCGGAGATCAGTGATGATGAGGCAAGGACAATCACCGTACAGCATATTTTGATTAAGACCTATGCACTGGATGGAACAGGCAAAAAGATTGCGTATACAGAGTCTGCCAAAGAGGATGCAAGGAGCCGGGCGGAAGAAGTTTTAAAGCTTGCAAGGCAGGAAAATGCGGATTTTGAAGAACTGGCACTTGCGTATAGTGAGGGAGACGGAATTACCTGGTCTTTTGGCAAAGGCGAAACAGAGAAGAACTTTGAGGAAGCAGCCTTTCAGCTGGAAAAGGGAGAAATCAGTGACATTATTGAAACGGAATACGGCTACCACATCATAAAATGTATCAGTACCTTTAACAGAGAAGAGACGGATGCGAATAAGGTTCAAATTATAGAAAAACGTAAAGAAGAGGTGTTCGGGCAGGAGTATGATGCGTTTGTGGAATCTCTTACAAGAACCTTGAATGAGGAGCTTTGGGAGAGTGTTTCCTTTATCGAAAATGAAGAGGTAAATACCAGAGATTTCTTTGATATTTATAATAAACATTTTAGTTAATAAAAAATTTAGAATTATAAAAAGCCCGAAAATACAATGATTTCAGAAAATTATTAGCACTCATTTCAAATGAGTGCTAATTTTGTCTTGACTTTTAGATGAAAGGGAACTACACTTTATTTTAGTTCATAGAAATATACGAAAAGGATTGAAAAAGGAGTGATCAATCGTGGCAGAGAAACACGGAAGCTTATCTATTAACAGTGAAAACATATTCCCAATTATCAAGAAATGGCTGTATTCAGACCATGATATTTTTTTCAGGGAATTAATTTCCAATGGCTGTGATGCCATTACCAAGTTAAAGAAACTTGATATGATGGGAGAGTATTCCTTACCGGAGGACTATAAAGGGAAGATTCAGGTGCTTGTGAATCCGGAAGAAAAAACCCTGAAGTTTATCGATAATGGTATCGGAATGACGGCCGATGAGGTGGAGGAATATATCAATCAGATTGCTTTTTCAGGAGCAACAGACTTTATCGAAAAATATAAGGATAAGACCAATGAGGATCAGATCATCGGTCATTTTGGTCTTGGTTTTTATTCCGCATTCATGGTAGCTGATGAGGTTCATATTGATACCCTTTCATGGAAAGAAGATGCCAAGCCGGTACATTGGGAATGCGACGGCGGAACAGAGTTTGACATGAAGGAAGGGGACAGAACAGAGGTAGGTACCACTATTACCCTTTTTGTCAATGAAGACGTACTGGAGTTTTGTAACGAATACAAGGCAAGAGAAGTAATTAAGAAGTATTGTTCCTTCATGCCTACGGAAATTTATCTTTCCAAAGAAAATACCAAGGAAACCCAGACCATTGATGCAGATGAGAAGCTGGATACCGATACGGTAGTAGAAGAAATTAAGCCTGAGAAGGAAGAGGATAAATTAAGATACAAGATTATCAAACGTCCTGAACTTTTGAATGAAACCCAGCCTCTTTGGATGAAGCATCCGAATGAGTGTACCAGGGAAGAATATCTGGATTTCTACCGCAAGGTATTTCAGGATTACAAGGAGCCTTTATTCTGGATCCATTTAAATATGGATTATCCTTTTAACTTAAAGGGCATATTGTACTTCCCTAAGATTAATATGGAGTATGAATCCATTGAAGGAGTTATTAAGCTTTATAACAATCAGGTGTTCATTGCGGACAATATCAAGGAAGTCATTCCTGAATTCCTGATGTTGTTAAAGGGCGTCATTGATTGTCCTGACCTGCCCTTAAATGTATCAAGAAGCGCGCTTCAGAATGATGGATTTGTAAAGAAAATTTCTGATTATATTACCAAGAAGGTGGCAGATAAGCTTTCCGGTATGTGTAAGACAGAAAAAGAAGAGTACGACAAATACTGGGATGATATCAGTCCCTTCATCAAGTTCGGATGCCTTAAGGATGACAAGTTCTGTGAGAAGATGACAGACTATATCCTGTTCAAGAATCTGGACGGTAAATATCTGACACTTCCCGAATGTCTTGAGGTCAATAAGATTGACCCGGATGAGATTTCCGAGGAGGAGCAGAAGGATGGCGATTCTGATACCGCAGAAAAGGCAGAGGCCGAAGTAGTGGATGAAGACGGTAATGTGGTAACTCAGGATTCAGACGATGAAGCGGAAGCTGAAGAGGAAGAAAAGAAGGAAAAGGTCATTTACTATGTAACAGATGAGAAGCAGCAGAGCCAGTACATCAGCATGTTTAAGGCGGCTAAGATGGATGCTGTCATCCTGACGCACAACATTGACCAGCCTTTCATCTCTCAGCTGGAAGCTAAGAATGAAGGTATTAAATTCCAGAGAATTGATGCGGATCTGACAGATACCTTTAAAGCCAAGACAAGCAAGAAGGCAGAAAAGGAACTTGAGGAAGCAGCGGATGCAATCGGAAAGGTAATGAAGAAAGTTCTTAAGAAAGATAAGATTACCATCAAGGTTGAAAAGCTGAAAAACAAGAAGATTTCTTCCATGATTACTCTTTCAGAGGAAAGCAGAAGAATGCAGGATATGATGAAGATGTATTCGATGCCGGGCATGGATATGGGCGGTTTCGGAAAAGAAGGAGAAACTCTGATATTAAATGCAAATCATCCTTTGGTACAGTATATTATGGAGCATACGGAAGGCGATAACGTAAATATGATCTGTGAACAGCTCTATGACCTTGCATTGTTGCAGCATGCACCTCTTGAACCCGAGGCAATGAGCAAATTTGTGGCAAGAAGCAATGACATTATGATGCTGCTGACCAAATAAAAAAGTTAGTGTGACGCAATAAAATATGGATACCCCTGCATGATACATGTTCCGTGTAGATGCAGGGGTATTTTCACAATAAACCAAGTGCCATATGCAATCTCTTTTTTTGGGTGGCTGTGCGACAGCAAGGTATATACGGCAATTTCAGTAGTGACACTGGACCATATTCCATAGTATAATGAAACAAGCGCATTTGTGCGATGAACAAAAGAAAATGGCAGGGTGGGAAAATGAACAAAGCAGGAAAAATATTAACAAAGATCATAGCAACAATAGCAGCCGTGGCAGTAGGAATGTGCAGCGGAACGCTTGCCGGTAATCATCCTCTTCATGTGCAGGCGTCAGGACGTCCTGTTGCAATCAGCTCCTGTCTGGTTTCGGGAGAAAATGTTATATGTGAGATTAAGTCATCCAGTGTTCCGTCAAGTGATGACGGCAAGTTTTATGTCTATGCGGATGAAGTTTATGAGGATGGCCCTACAGGAAGCATTGTTGCAAAGGTGGATGCAGGAACCGCTGTTTCTGCAAGCTTTCCACTGAATTACAATACTGCACAGTCTAATCTGAGCCGTAAGTTCCTGATTGCGGTTAAGCGAAATGGGCAGATGGTGCAGGTCAGTGATGAACACTATATTACCAATCCGGAGGCGCTTGCCGCACACGCTCCGGCTCGTATGGACAGAGGCATCAAAGGAATTTTGCCGGATATTACCAAGGTTTCCGGCGGGCAGCTGGAAGAACTTGGAATTCAGCAGGTTGTTTACAATATGGATGTGGATGAAATATGTTCCGCACAGGGAGTTGCCGGTGCAGTTGCCTATAATTATAATGGACAGACTTATTATTTTAGTGGCTCCAGACTGGCTGATTATGATGCAACAGTGAAAGGCTTTAATAATCGTGGAATACAGGTTACGATGGTGCTTTTAAATGGTGGGCGGAACCCTTATGCCAGCGATCTGCTTCATCCCTTGGCAAGGGAGGATGGCTTTTCCTGCCCCGGTTATGCACTGAATGTAGCAGAGGCGGCAGGAACCAATCATCTCAAAGCAATCGCTGCTTTTTTGGCACAGCGCTATGATGGTACAAACGGATGCGGTCAGGTGGATAACTGGATTGTGGGAAATGAAGTGAATGCCCGTACCTCCTGGTGGTACACCAATTCCACCTCATTGGATTTTAACGTGAATATTTATGTGAAAGCATTTCGCATTGTCTATAATGAAATGAAGAGCATGAATGCAAGTGTTCGGATCTATAATTCCATTGATCAGGAATGGAACCGCAAGTCAAACCCCGGCAGTTTTCTGGCAAAGGAATATCTGGATCAGTTTAACTACTATATAAACCGTGAGGGGAATATAGATTGGGGACTTTCCTACCATCCCTATAATTCTCCTTTATATGATCCATATGCATGGAACGGACCGGCTGTATGGGTTAAAAATAATCTTTCAACACCTTATATTACCATGCAGAATATTGACATCCTGATTAATTATATGCATCAGCGCCAGTTCTTAAATCCCAATGGGGAGGTGAGAAGTATCTCTCTTGCGGAAATCGGATATACCTCCAGCTTTGGAACCAGTGAACAGGAGGCATCCATTGCATATGGTTATCTGAAGGCGGCATCTCTGCCGGATGTAGACGCATTTATTTTGTTCAGGCAGACAGATGATGCCCATGAGATGGAAAGCCACCTGGCGCTTGGGCTGTATGATTTGAACGGAAATAAAAAGCCGGCTTTTGAAATTTATAAAAATTTGGGAACTGCAAATGAGGCAGCTGCGAAGGCAAGAGCATCTGAGATTATTGGTATGGATATCGATCAGATGATCAGCCAGAACATCATCTGGACAAGAGGCGGCAATGGGGTAGTACAGTAAAATCAAGGGAAAATATATTATGATAAGGCGAAAAAAATTTATTTTTATAATTTTATCCTCTGCATTACTGATATCTGGATGTGGAAAGAATGAATCTGGGAATACGCAGAATTACATGCAAATAGAGGAAGAGGGAAGCAAAAGGGTTAATGAATCGATTCAGGAAGAAGAGAGAAACGAAGAAGTTAACGAATTGATTCAGGAAGAAGACGGAGACGAAGGATTTGATGAATTAGACTGGAAAGAAGATGGAGATGGCGGTTTTCGAGAACTGACTCAGGAAGAAATGGATGTATTTACGCAATTCATTCGCGGAATGGATGCATATGGATTCGTATTGTCTGAATATACAGGCCCCACAGAAGTTGATTTAGGGGAAGTGTTTTATTCAGGGGCGGGCGTTCAGAAAACGATGTCAGAGGAGGAAATTGCTGCTTATCTGGCTACCTGTAATCAGGAGGAACTGTATACGGATTGTGTGAAAATTACCCGAAGTGATGTAGAGAAATTGCTTGAAGAAAGATTGGGAATCAGCCTTGCAGATGCAAATGATGAGAAAATCGGTCTCTATATCCCTGAATTTGATGCTTATTACCACGAGTGTGGTGACACAAACTATGTGGAGTTTTCCTGTGTGGGTGGACTCGTAAATGGAGATGTATATACATTGGAATTTAAATCTGATATGGATTGGAGTTACATCTATTCAGATGTACAGACAATTTTGGAAAAGACCGAAAGCGGTTACCGGTTTATTGCAAATCAAAGCCTTGCCATACCTTGAGTGATTTTGCAAATAATTCCTTTCGCTTAGGGCGGCAGATTATCAACAGGGTATAATGAAGGGTGTATGAAGGCTACAATTGACTTTCATACACCCTGTTTTTTAAAAGGCTTTCATCCCGGTTCGGATATGCGGCTTACTCCGACATAGATATTGGAAATGCTGTACCATGTAGGATAATCTACGATTCCTGTCTGGGGCAGGTCAAAAATTCCCTGAAAAACACGTACAGCTTCCGCAGTACCTGGCCCATAAATACCGTCTACGGAAACGGTGGGGATTGCGGGATAATTTCTTGCAATACGGTTTAATTGCTGCTGCATCTGCCTTACCTTTTCACCGGAGGAACCAATTGTAAGGTCGTATCCGGGCCATGAAGAGGGCACGCCCGCAATGCTGTCAGCAGTGTTGATGTACATGTCACTTCCATAGTAATAATGAATGATATCAATGGCAGAGTATCCTTCGTCTCCCAGATATCTTGAACCCCACTGGCTTAAGCCGTCACAGGTCACTCTTCGCCCATCACAGTAGGAAGTCAAAATAGGCTGACGCACGCCCGGCCTGGATAAAAAGTTGGCAAATACGCTGTCTACAATTTGATCAATATTCTCATAAACATTTCTGCCTCTCATCCATTTCTGGTCATATGCTGTGGATGAAGTAATCGTAAAGTCGTAGCCTTTATTTCGGTACCATTCTGTATAAACTCTGTTTAATGTAAATGACATGATTGCCAGTGTGTTTGCATAGATTGAGCTTTCCGGCCATGTGGCATAGATTTCTGAAGAAACAACATTCTTGATGTAGTCTCTGTATTTCACATAAAAGTTTGGAGCAGTGGGATCATCGGGTACGCCGTCATGGACAACCACATATTCGGGAATTACAACCCGGCTTAATACAATTTCACCGCTCTCATCTATAGGCTTAATTTCATCTTCGGGAATCTTGGGAGGGTATTCTCCGAACAGAGTATGGTCCGGTATGACAATCACATCCTCGCGGGAAGGCGCAGTTTCAAGGGGGTTTAGGCGGATTGGCTGTACGGCAGTGACGCCGGGTAGAATTTCTGTACCGGAAACCAGGATGGGTTCATATCCGGGGGCATCTACTTGGATGTTGTACTCAGAATAGGGCTGTTCTTCCATCGGTTCCATGCTGTATTCAGGGGGTGGCGATGGTAATTCAATTTCATCTGTCTGTCCTGATGAATTGGTATTTATCCTCTCTATGGTCACATCAGGAACGCCTTTATAAGAAATGCTCACGGTAGCTCCCTGTATGGGGATCATTCCCAGTGTGGAAGTCACATTAATCTGCAGTTTTCCTGTATAGCTATAGTCCGTCTGTGCATTTTTTAACTGATTTTCAGGCATAAAAATACCTCTGCAAATATCATTTATCCTATGTTATGCGCGGATGAACAAAACTGTTCGCAGACAGAAACTTTTTCCCCGCCTTGGTTGCTAAGAGGCAGGAAATGATGGTATACTAAAAATAGATTTTACTTAAAGGAAGACAGCTGACTGGAGGATACAAGAGCGTGCAGGATGCAGTAGAAAGAATCTTGGAAGAAAATTTTAATAACGATCTTCGTTCTTTGGATTTTTCGAATCCTGTCATTGAACTGAGTCTGAATGAAGGAGAGAACTACGAGGGCAGTTTTACCATTTTCGGACCGGACAATGAAGTGACGGAAGGAACCATATCCTCTACCAGACTGAGAATGCAATGTTTGGTCAGGGAATTTTCAGGACCTAAGGAAGAGATTCCTTTTTATTTTGACGCTGCCGGCATGACAGAGGGAGATACACTGAAGGGAGAATTCAGAATTATTTCCAACCAGGGGGAATATTACATTCCTTATAGCGTGACAATTGTTTCAAGAACACTTGAATCGGAGCTTGGAAGCATCAGAAATTTATTCCATTTTGCCAATTTGGCAAGAACCAGCTGGGATGAGGCCGTTAATCTGTTTTACTCCAAAGAATTTGAACGTGTTTTAAGTGGAGCTGACAGGCAGTATTACAGTATTTATAAGGGCTTGTCAGGCGGGGCAAAACAGGAACAGAAGGTGGAAGAATTTCTTCTTGAGATTAAGAAGAAACAGAAGGTGGAATTTATCCTTGAGGAATCTGAAATACGGATAGACAATCCTGACGATATGTCAGAGAGCAGACTGGTAATTAATCGGAACGGATGGGGGTATTCAGAATTACAGATAGAAGCGGATGGCGATTTTCTGGTTCTCAATAAAGAAATCATAAGAGACGAGGATTTTTTGGGAAACTGCTACAGACTGCCTTTTTATATTTCCACCGAAAAATTACATGGGGGAAGAAATTACGGCACTATCCGCCTTCACAATGCTTATGTTTCCGTAGAGACGAAGATTATTGTGTTGAATAAGCCGGTATCTACCAGAATACCGGGGATACGCAGACAGAAAAAACATGCCATTATGGAATTGATGCAGTATTATGAGGCATTTCGCACTAAGAAGATTAGTTCAGCTTCATGGATGAAAGAAACCAGCGCGCTGGTTGAAAAGCTGGTTCAGATGGATGACCGTGATCCTTCATTCAAGTTGTTCCGTGTGCAGCTGTTAATTACAGAAGAACGCTATAATGAGGCGGAATGGCTTTTGAATCAGGTGGATGCCATGTTGGCGGGAAAATTCGAACCCACATTATATTGCTATTATTTGTATCTTACTACGCTGCTTAACAGGCAGGAGATATATATTGATGAAGTGGCGAATCAGGTAGAACGGATCTTCACACAGAATTCTGATAATTGGAGAATTGCATGGCTGCTCCTTTATTTGTCAGAGGACTATACCAGAAGTCCTTCGCGAAAATGGATTGTTCTGGAGGAACAGTTCAAACAGGGATGCAACAGCCCGGTGCTCTATATTGAAGCGTGGAATTTGATAGCAGCAAATCCGACTCTGCTGATGAGGTTAGATGGCTTCGAATTGCAGGTTCTGTCTTTTGCGGCGAAAAGAGAGCTTTTGACACCGATGGTCATTGAACAGGTCGTTTATCTTGCTCAAAAGCAGAGAAACTATATCAGGAGATTGTTTGATATCTTAAAAGAATGTTATAAGCTGGTTCCTTCTGATGATACATTACAGGCTATCTGCACCCTCCTGATTAAAGGAAATGTGACAGAGGAATTCAGCTTCCCATGGTATGAAAAGGGAATTGAAAAGGAACTGAGGATCACAAGACTATATGAATATTACATGATGTCCCTGAAACTTAAGGATGATTGCGTGATTCCTAAAATTGTACTGATGTACTTTGCTTTCGACAGCAACCTTGACAGTTTACATAATGCTTTCCTGTATGCTTATGTCCATCGCAACAAGGAACAGTATCCGGAGCTTTATGCAAGCTACAAGGAGCAGATAGAGCGCTTTGTTGTATTTCAGATTCTGAAAGGAAAAAATAACAAGTATCTGGCATATTTATATAAAAATTTGATTACACCGGTAATGATTACGGAGGAAACCGCACAGGGACTGGTAACGGCATTGTTTGTACAGCATCTTACAGTAATGCGCAGCGACATTCGAAAGGTTATCCTAATCTATGAAAAAGAGCGGGAAGAGGTGGTTTATCCCATAATCGGAAGGGAAGCTTATATTCCTGTTTACGGAAGCAGCTGTCAGTTGCTTTTGGAGGATGTAAAGGGAAATCGTTATTGCAGACAGGCAGAATACACGCTTGAAAGGCTTCTTATGCCGGATAAGCTTGCATCTATGATTGCTCCCTATGTGACAGGCTGCGTCCATTTTGACCTGTGGCTCTGCGAGAGAGGAAAGGAACTGGCAGGGGTGAACGGGGAAAATGTTGAATACATGAAGCGAATCGTACAGGAAGAGCAGATTATTGAGAGTGTCAAACGGGAAATCCGTATGCGCCTGATCCATTATTTCTACGATAATGACAAGATGAAGGAACTGGATGATTTCTTGAAGGAACTGACACCGGATCAGATTGAAAGCGATTGCTTTACTCAGGTAGTACGGTTTATGGTCATCCGTGGCATGTACGAGAAGGCTTATGAGTGGATTAGATTAAGAGGCGGGGAGGGTATAGAATCCAAACTGATTGTCCGTCTTTGCAGCAGGCTGCTGGCTATGGAGGAGATGGGAGAAGATGATACCATGCTCCAGCTGGCGCACATGGCTTTTAAAGCAGGTAAATATGACGAAAATCTGCTGAAGTATCTTTGCAGCTATTTCAAGGGAACCAGCAAGGAAATGAGAGATATCTGGAAAGCAGCAGAAGCCTTCGGGCTGGACACTTACGAGATTTGTGAGCGTATTTTGATTCAGATGCTTTATAGCGGTGCCTTTGTCGGTGAGAGAGTGGAAATCTTTAAACGGTATATTGCAAGTGGTGCCAAAATGGAATTGGAGCTGGCGTTTCTTGCCCAGTGCTCCTTTGATTATTTTGTCAGGGACAAGCTGACAGATGCCTTTATCCTTGAAGAAATACAGAGGGTAACTGAAAGAAAGGAAGAGCTTCCTTTTGTATGTAAGCTGGCTTACACGAAATACTATGCGGAAAACAAGAAGCAGGTGGATGAAGTGGTATCCCGCTATGTGATTATCTTTCTACGTGAAATTCTCTCTAAAAATAAATATTTTCCTTATTTTAAGGAATATGCGGATCACATTCCAGTCATGAGACAGTTCATGGATAAGACGATGGTGGAGTACCATGTCACAGGAGGCGGCAAGGCGGTAATCCATTATCTGATAGAGAAGGATGGCAATGCGGAAGGCGAATATGTGAAGGAAGAGATGCAGAATATGTTTGGCGGGGTATGTGTCAAGCAGTTCATTCTTTTCTTTGGAGAACGGCTGCAGTATTATATTACGGAAACAGAAGATGACAAGGAGCAGCTGACGGAAAGCGGAACATTAAGCCGAAATGATACCGCAAGAGAGCAGAGGGAAAGTAAGTATAGTCTTCTCAACGATATTGCAGTGGGAAGGAATCTTCATGATTATGACACCATGGAAAAACTTCTTTATGAGTATTTTGAGAAAGATCATATTGTAAAAGAAATGTTTCATATGCGTTAGCATGGGGAGATGAAATAAGATGTTTCAGGGGCAGAAGGATTCTGCGGTAAAAAAGAATAAAAAAGTGGTTGTAGGGTATGATCTGGGATGTAATTTTGCTCAGATCAGTTATTGTGCATTGGAAGATGCGGAACCGGAGACGGTTTCTGCCGTGGCAGGGACAGAGCAGTATAATATTCCCATGGTGCTTTGCAAGAGAAGCGGTGTAGGACAGTGGTATTATGGCAAGGAGGCTGTTAAGTTTGCCAGGGAGGGAAATGGTATCCTTGTAGAGAATCTGCTTATGCTGGCAGAACGGGGCGGGGATGTAATAGTGGAAGGGGAGGCTTTTGACCCGGTAGCGCTTCTTACCCTGTTCGTAAAAAGGAGTCTTACACTGCTGAATATCAGAGCATCCTTAAGTCAGGTGGAGGCGTTCATGTTTACCGTGGGGGAACTTACGCCCCGGATGGTAGATGTACTGGGAAAGGTTGCACTGGGGTTACAGTTATCAGCCAGACATATCTGTTTTCAGAGTCATAGGGAGAGTTTTTATGCTTACATGCTCCACCAGAACAGAGAACTTTGGAAAAACGATGTTATGATATTTGAGTATGATATGCTGCTTAAGAGTATGTACCTTGAGCGAAATGTCAGAACAACACCCAAGGTAGTCTTTATCAGGCAGGAAGATTATCCGGAAATGGAACGAATAATCTGGGCAGAGGACGAAAGTGAAAAGCAGCAGCAGATGACGGATCTGGATATGCAGTTTCTCACGATTGCGGAAGAAATTTTAAAGGGCAGCAATGTGTCTACCATTTTTCTTCTGGGAGACGGTTTTAAAGAAGGCTGGGCAAAGGAATCGTTGAAGCTGTTGTGCAGAAATCGGAGAGTCTTTCAGGGAAACAATCTTTACAGTAAGGGCGCCTGCTATGGAATGATGGAGCGCATGAATCCCAGCGCGGAATGGAAAGAAAATGTCTATCTGGGAGTGGACAAGCTAAAGTCCAATATTGGTATGCAGGTGCTGCGGCAGGGAAAAGATTCCTACTATGCAGTCATGGATGCCGGTGTAAACTGGTATGAAGCAGAGAAAGAATTTGACATTATTCTGGAGAGTGGAAACGAGTTGAGATTTGTAATTACCCCTTTGACAGGAGGTAATGTGACGCACCGGAGCATTGCGCTGGACGGATTACCGGAACGCCCGGCGAAAACCACCCGGCTGAATATTCATGTTGAAATGACTGCGGTAGATCAGGCAGCCATCACGGTAGAGGATATGGGATTTGGAGAATTTTTCCCATCCAGTGGAAAGGCATGGACACATAATATTCAGGTATAGTTAAAAGGAGCGGCATTATATGGGCAGAATCATATTATGTACAGGAAAATATGCGAAAAATCCATATTGGTTCGAGAATATCTGCATGAACGTATACTGTGTGGAAGAACTATGCTATCTTTTTGCAAGCAATCCTTTTATGATTGATCAAAATGTGATGGATGTGGAACTGGCAGAGTGGGTTGATAAGGAATGTGGGCTGACGGATTTGAGCCATCAGCTTCTAAATCTCCTCCATAAAGGATGTCAGGTTGGAACCTTTGTCAGCACAATATTAAATTATGTAGGCTATTGTACGCCGGAAGAGATAAGGAAGATTGATGAAGTCTTGCAGGGAAATGCAGGACTGAGTGATTATGAAAGAAAGAAAAAGAGGGTGGATTTTCTCCTGAAAAAGCATAGGTTAGGGCTTGCCATAGAGGAATATGATAATCTGTGCAGACAGCTGCCGGATACAGAAAGTGCATTGAAACCGGCTATTTATCATAATATGGGAGTTGCCTATGCAGAGTTGTTTATGTTTGAAATGGCAGCAAGATACTTTAAAAGGGCATTCGACATGACAGGGGATGAGGAGTCGGGCATGCAGTATCTTACGGCACAGAGGTTATGCCTTAGTGAGGATGCTTACATTGCTTTTATTTCAGAGCATGGGGAATATCACAATCTGTCCCTGCAGGTGGAAAAGAGGCTGACGGCGGCACAGGAAGAGTTTGAGGCATCTGAGGAAAACAGACGGCTAACGGCGCTTGAAATATATAAGGATGAGGGAAATGTATCTTCCTATTATGAGGAAATAGATAAGATTATTTCCGGGCAAAAGGATGCGTACAGAGAACTGGTATCACAATAGGCAAAATTAAAAAGGCGGAAGATGTATGGGGCTGTTAAAAAAACTGCTTTCATGGAAAAAGAAAATAGAAGAGCCTGAATTTGAGTTTGTTGATTGGAATGAGATTGTTTACGACAGAGATGATCTGCAGATCAATGACAGGCAGCAGCGGGAAGAATATGTAAAAGGATGTCTGGATCAGATCGCGGAAGCTTCCAGAGAACTTGAGACACTGCAGTTTGAATATAATATGGTAACCTCTTACCTGAAGGATATGGAGGAAATTGAGGCACTGCCTGAGGAGGAGAAGGCAGAGCTGATTGAGTGCGCCAAAAAAATAGATACACTTGAGCAGCAGCAGGCAGGTTACAGGGAAAGAACAAATAAAATGAGCGATGTGAAATATCATCAGATGGAACGCATGGAGGAAGAGGTTCAGGAAGGCTATGAAAAGCTGACCAAGGCGGAGGACTATCAGGAACTGATTAAACGTGACCTTCGCAAGCTGGATGGAGAAAAGCATGCTTACCTGTTCAGACGAAGTGAACTTCGGCGTATCATTTCGGATACCAGATCCATGACGATTGTATGCACTGTTGCAGTGGTTGTTTGTATCCTTATCCTCATGGCGCTGCAGTTTGGATTTAATATGAACACCAAAATCGGTTATCTCTCTGCTGCGGCGGTAGGGGCGATTGCGATTACCGCCATTTTTATCAAGTATAATGATTCCGTCAGGGAACTTGCACGGGTGGAAAATGGAATCGGACGTATTATCCGGCTTCAGAACACCGTAAAGATCCGGTATGTAAATAATACTCATCTTTTGGATTACCTCTATATGAAATATGGGGTTTCAAGTGCAGGAGAGCTGGGAAAGAGCTGGCAGCAGTATCTGGAGGAGAAGGCAGAAAGACACAGCTATCAGCAGGCAGAAAAACAACTTGACCAGTGTCAGAAGGATCTTTTACACATCCTGCGCAGATATCAGGTAAAGGACCCTATGATCTGGCTTCATCAGACAGCGGCAATTCTGGACAAAAAGGAAATGGTGGAGATCAGGCATAACCTGATTATCAGAAGGCAATCCTTAAGGCGGCGGATGGACTATAATAAAGAAGTGATTGCCGGAAAAGCGCAGGCGGAAATCAGGGATCTGGTAGAAAAATACCCTAAATATGCGAAAGAAATCCTGAATATTGTTGGGCAGTATGAAAAGGATTTTTCTTGACTTCTATTTAGGAGCATGATAGCATGATAAACGTATGGGAAAAGCACTTTACTATGATAGCATGGTGCAGTATCCATAGAAGGATTTATGCCGTGAGCATGCGGCAGAATGGAGGAGAAATTATGAAAAAGTGGATTGCATTGTTTGCAGCAACAGCAATGACCATGGGACTGCTTTCAGGTTGTGGAGCAGCCAAAGAGGAACCTGCAAATGCAGTGGAAACAACTGAGAATGTGGAAGCAGCGCAAACAGAAGAAGCAGCAGCTGAGGAACCTGCTACAGATGACAGAACTACCTTTACCGTAGGATTTGATGCAGAGTTTCCTCCGTATGGTTACATGGATGAAAATGGAGACTACACAGGTTTCGACCTTGACCTTGCAGCAGAGGTTTGTGCACGCAGAGGATGGGAACTGGTTAAGCAGCCTATTGACTGGGATTCCAAGGACATGGAGCTTTCATCCGGTTCTATCGACTGTATCTGGAACGGATTTACCATGAATGGACGTGAGGATGCTTATACATGGTCTGTACCTTATGTAGACAACAGTCAGGTGTTTGTCGTAAAGGCAGATGCAGGAATTACTTCTTTTGCAGATCTTGCAGACAAAATCGTAGGTGTTCAGAAGGATTCTTCCGCACTTGCAGCTTTAGAAGGAGATGCAGCTGATTTGGCAGCAACCTTTGCGGAATTAAAGCAGTATGCAGATTACAATACAGGATTTATGGATTTAGAGGCAGGTGCAATCGATGCACTGGCAATTGATATCGGTGTTGCAAATTATCAGATTGAATCCAGAGGCGATGGTTATGTGCTCATGGATGAAAAGCTTGCAACAGAGCAGTATGGTATCGGTTTCCTTCTTGGAAATGATGCACTTAAGGATCAGGTAGAAGCTACCCTTCTTGAGATGGTAGAGGATGGAAAGTTTATGGAAATTGCCAAGAAGTACGGTCTTGAGGACAGCGTTTGCCTTGGTAAGTAATAATAAGAAATTTTAGTATGTGACTGTAGAGCAAATAAAGGGCAGAATTTTATGACAATGTTTAGGCGTGCGAGGGTGCCGTCAGCATTTAAAATTCCTGCCCTGTTTGTTCTTAAACCACATCAGATGACAGATGTGTACGGATAGGAGAGCAAATGAGTGCAACAACTATGTTAATGCAATTAGGAAAAGGTATGATATCAACGGCAGAAATTTTCTTTCTGACGCTTCTTTTTTCCCTGCCATTAGGACTTGTGGTATCCTTCGGGAGAATGTCGAAGAACGGGATAACCAGAGGAATTAGTAAATTCTATATTTCCGTTATGAGAGGAACTCCATTGATGCTTCAGCTTCTGGTGGTTTATTTTGCTCCCTATTATCTGTTTGGATTGAATTTGAGAGGCTATCGTTTCCCGGCAATCATATTGGCGTTTTCCATTAATTATGCGGCCTATTTTGCAGAAATATACAGAGGCGGCATTGAGTCAATGGCGGTAGGTCAGTACGAGGCGGCCAAGGTACTGGGGTACAATAAGACACAGACCTTTTTTAAGATTATTCTGCCCCAGGTCATCAAACGGATTCTTCCGGCGATTACCAATGAGACAATTACACTTGTGAAAGATACTTCCCTTGCCTTTGTGCTGGCACAGGCTGAGATGTTTACCATGGCGAAACAGATTGCAGCCAAGGATACCAGCATGATACCGCTGATGGTGGCAGGTCTGTTCTATTATATATTTAATCTGGTGGTTGCATTTGTGATGGAGCGGATTGAAAAAGCGATGAACTATTACAAGTAAGAGACATAGGCGCAGGAAGGGTTTGAAAAATGGAAAACGAAAAAAAGATATTGCTGGAAATTAATCATATGCGTAAGGGCTTTGACGGGCTGGATGTTATCAGGGATATTTCTCTTTCTGTGAGGGAAGGAGAAGTAATCTCCATTATCGGACCATCAGGTTCCGGTAAGTCCACGCTGCTTCGCTGTGCTACCATGCTTGAGAAGATGGAGGGTGGCGAGCTGATTTATCTTGGCGAGAAAGCAGCATGGGAAGAAAACGGCAAATGCATTTACGCAGGAAAAAATAAGCTTAAAAGTATTCGCAAGAATTTTGGTCTTGTATTTCAGAATTTTAATCTGTTTCCGCATTACAGTGTCATGAAGAATATTACAGATGCACCTGTATGTGTGGATGGTATATCTAAAAAGGAAGCAAAGGAACGGGCAGAAAAGCTGCTTTTGCAGCTGGGATTAGCCGATAAGGCAGATGCTTATCCTTATCAGCTTTCTGGTGGCCAGCAGCAGAGAGTTTCTATTGCAAGAGCTTTGGCATTGCAGCCCAGAATCCTTTTCTTTGATGAACCCACTTCTGCATTGGATCCGGAGCTCACAGGGGAAGTACTTAAGGTTATCAAGGAACTTGCAAAGGAACATATGACCATGATCATTGTAACCCATGAAATGCAGTTTGCAAGGGAACTTTCCGACAGGATCATTTTTATGGAGCAGGGTGTAATTCAGGCGCAGGGCACGCCGGAAGAGATTTTTGCATCCGATCAGGACAGAGTCAGAGAATTTATTGGTAAATTTCAATCATAAATTATTTATATTTTTATTGCTGCTATGGCAGCGGAATGGAGGAAACCATGAAAAAAATGGAACAGCTTTACGAAGGAAAAGCAAAGAAGGTATTTGCAACCGATGATCCCGATGTAGTGATTGTGGATTACAAGGATGATGCCACTGCATTTAACGGAGAAAAGAAGGGAACCATTGTGGGCAAGGGTGTGATTAATAACCGAATGACCAACCATGTGTTCAAGCTTCTTGAAAAAGAAGGGGTACCTACTCATTTGATTGAGGAATTGAGCGACAGAGAGACCGCAGTGAAAAAGGTGGAAATTGTTCCCCTTGAGGTTATTATCCGTAACGTTGCAGCAGGAAGCTTTTCCAAGCGCCTTGGTGTGCCGGAAGGAACTCCGTTTAAAGAGCCTACCATTGAATTCAGCTACAAAAACGATGAGCTGGGTGATCCCCTCATCAACAGCTATTTTGCAGTTGCATTGGGTCTGGCTACATGGGAGGAAATTGAGACCATCAAGAAATATGCTTTTAAGGTAAACGAGGTGTTAAAGGCATATTTCCTGCAGGCAGATATCAAGCTGATTGACTTTAAAATTGAATTTGGACGTTTTCACGGACAGATCCTTCTGGCAGATGAAACATCACCGGATACCTGCCGTCTGTGGGATGTAAATACCAATGAAAAATTAGACAAGGATCGTTTCCGCAGAGATCTTGGTAATGTAGAGGAAGCTTATAACGAAGTATTTAAGCGTCT
>JAQXYZ010000111.1 GCA_029226935.1 Bacillota bacterium
GGATGAGGAGCAGGTAAAGGCTTTCCAGACGGCACAGGATGCCGCCAACGCCAAGGAAGAGGAACCTGCTGTTAATCCGCCTGCACCTGATGAAGATGCAGATCCCGAAAAGCAGGAGCCTCAGGTGACGGAAAAGAAGCCAGTGAACATGCTGCCTATCGTTGGAGTGGTCGCCGTCCTGGTTGCCTGCGGAGGCGGTTACTTTATGATGCAGACGAAAAAGAAAAAAGCCTCTGAACAGAGACCTGATCCGGACGCGGATTATACCGAGGATGACGACGATGAGTACGAGATTCCGATGGATGAAAACGATGAAGATGAAATCGAGTATCTGGACGAGGACGATTCTGAAGAGGTTGAGGACTCTCAGGAATAATGAATAAGGGCGTGGCTCGGGGCGGCGAAAGCTGCCCTGTTACATAGTAGGTGCGTAAAATGTTGTGCAACAGGGGCGAAAAATGAAAAAATGACTATTATTTTGAGTCTTCTGGATATAGAATAAGAATGAATAGGTGTCACATATTGATGCCGCAAATAATTCAGGGAGGAAAAACAAATGGAATTTTTACCTGAACTGCAAGTTGAAATTACTTCCGAATCGCCTGATGAGCTTCTTTGGGGGAATTCGGAGTTTGATTTCGATAAAATCATATTTGATTTGGATTCCAAAATTGAAATGCTTTCAAGTCAAGCTGATTCATTGGATTACATAGTTGCAGCAGCTTCTGGTGTGTTATGTGCAGCTTTGGATATTCTTTGGGTAGGCGAATTCAGCCTGGACAAGGGAAGAAATATCTCAGCTGATCAGACTGGCAATTTTGTAAAGAAAACAGCAAAACTCTTCGGGGGCCCTTCTGATGATTTAAAATCATCTGTGAAGTTCTTAGAAGAAAAATTCCCGCTTGCCAGTGATGGAAACACGCCGGGCTTTGGTGGAGGTCTTCAGCATCATTTGCGTGATTTTGCACATCATCCTACACTTGCTGGACTTGTTTTCTCTCTTCTCACACAGTTTACATATAAGTCCTATGGAACAGATACGGCAGGCAATTTCTTAGTTCTTGATGTTCCAGAAAAAAGCAGGATATTTATCGGAGAAGATATTCCGCAAAAGATTTTATATGGAACTGTCATCTGGTTTTTCCATTTGGTGAGCGATGTGGCTGGGTCCAGTTCAACAGCAGGTTTAACCGGCGGAACAGGCATTCCGGGGCCATTGTTAAGCTTGGCTAAAGAGATATCTGCAATTCCGTTCTTTAGGAATATGAAGGTTGGTGAAGATACTCTCTCTGTCATGCTCTCAAAACTATTTAACGGAACTCTGCTTGCACAGCATGATGCCGATGGGAAAATCATTAAAGATACAGTATTGAAATTTGACTTCCGAGGAGAACTAGGTGCGACTGTTGAGCTTGGAAAACAGGCAGTTCCGGTAATTGCGAATGAATGCATTGTTAGAGGTTTCTATTTCTTACGCCGCTTTGCAATGGAAATGCGTAGAATAAATCCACGCACCCTTGATGATATAAAACAGATTAACTGGTTTGCAGTTAAGCCGGGCAAAAATCCTACTATCAGCAGAATGCTGACCGTTTCAACAGGTGTGTTCACCACTATTGACATAGGGGAAGCTGTTGCATCGCAGAAGTATTGGGTTGGAGTAAACTATATTGGTGTTGGACGCTTTGCCGTAGCAATTGGAGAAGATATTTCCTGGTGCTTGAAGGCACGAAAGGTAAAAGATGTTCGTGCTGTATATGAGAACATAAAAAGAAACACTTATAGTAGTGAAGATCAAAATATATATAAAAGGATGGGAAAGGACATGGAATTCGAGAAATTAGGATTAACGCTTGAACAAACAGAAATCCTATATAATCTGGAATTCTATAAGACTTTAAATGATGCTCAGAAAACAAAGCTGCCCATAAACGGTTCGAAAACTCAGCAACTGAAACTGGAATGGTTAAATGAATGGAAAGCGTTTATTTCTTCCGGATTCTCTAGTTTTACGCAGACTGCCGGTGCAGAAATGCATTGGTATAATAAAGAAGATCTAATAAAGAGGGTTGAGGAAAATCATCCTTATGACACATGGTTCCGCCTTGTTTTGTTAGAAGTTATGCTCTTTGAACCTTATTATCCGCTTGGACTGGTCAAAGATAAAAAAGGAAACGATGTTCCTGATCCTAAATATAAAGACCTTCATGGACCGATCACAGGTTACAAGGAAGGAACAGGCGATGCATTCTTAGAAGAATTCTTTAATGGTGACTACTATCAGAAAGGATATGTGAAAAGACTTCGTAAATGTTATAGTTCTGTGTTAAGAGAATTGAATGAAGTTTTGAAAACAGCGATTAAATCCATCGCTATAGCTGCTGGTATTACAATTGCTGCTGTGGCTACGGCAGGCGCATTTGCTCCAGCTATCGCTGTAGCTCTTGTTGGTTCAAACTTCGCCGGATTAAGCGGAGCGGCATTGACCAGTGCGTGCCTTGCATATCTCGGTGGCGGTGCAATTGCTATAGGCGGTGCTGGAATGGCAGGTGGTACTATTGCCATTGTTGGCGGCGGAGCAGCATTAGGCCTTGGGGTAGGTGCTGGCGTAGGTGGAGCAGTCGGCGCGGTGAGCCTTTCTGGGAAAAAAGGGACAATACTTCAGTCAGCAAAACTTATGGTCTCTGTTCGAGAAATCTTCTTGAATGATGATCATGATGTGGCTTACTCAAATAGCATTCTTGAAAAGTATGTTCAGAACATTGCAGAAATTGAAAAAGGCCTTGTCGAATTGAGATTGAAAGCGGATGTAGCTGATAAGGCTGAAAAGAAGAAACTAAAGGCTCAGATCAAAAGTGCTGAGGATTCAGTCGAAGCAATGAGGATTGCAAGAAAGAGCATGGCAAAGTTTGTGTCCTCATATGAAATTGGGCTATCACAGCAGTAAACGGGGTGAAACATTGGGATTTCCACTGAGCAAAAGAGAATGGAGGCTTTACATTGAACTCAAAGAATCATTCTCGGTTCAAAGGGATTTTAATGCCTATGCATCTGCCTTGAAAGGCCCCGGCAGATTTAGTTAAGAGCAAATTTATTACAAAGGTTGGTACGGGTCGTTCAACAGGGTATGTTCGCCTTTGAAATTGATTATCTACATCATTTTCTCTGCAAATGATGTAGATAACTTCAGGATGATGCAGATTCCGGAATAGAAAAGTGTAAATTATTGCAACAAAATTTGAATATAGCCTTTACATAGCAGTCATGCACTATGGTGTGTGGCTGCTTATTTTTTGAAAGGAGCAGATGCGAATGAAATTAGTATTGGCCGAGAAACCCTCGGTTGCCCAGTCCCT
>JAQXYZ010000112.1 GCA_029226935.1 Bacillota bacterium
GGACATGCACCAATTCCAAAGTAATTGCATCTATGGTATCTGTTTCGTACTGATAAAAATCATCAGAAACGTTTTCCCCTTCGGCCGTCATTAAATCTCCGCCGGTAAGGTTCATTCTCATACTGAACGCAGCAGTTGCAACCGGAAGTTCAGAAAACACTGCCCGAAGTCCCAGTGTCCTAGTAGTCTGTGCCGGTCCACCGGTCAGATAAGTGCGTGCCTCAGGGGTCTGAATAGCCCCATCCCCATCCGTATCAACCGGACCACTGACAGAGATAGAATAGGTCGTATTTTTCCTTAAATTATCCTGTTCAAAATAGTAATATATTGCATTTTCCACTCCACCCGGAAATGCAACCGGTGTATCCAGTTTCAACGTAAAAATATTCGTTTCGTACTCGCTGCTGATGCTGACCACCAGAGGATAGGTAGTAGATATATGAGGCAAGAGCATGTTTCCGGCATCCTTAATCATCACATAACCGGAAACCATATCGTGATTTCCTCCTGTAGAAACCGTCTTATTTACATTTACCAGCTCAGCAACAGGAAAACTGGATGAAGCCAGAGCTACTCTTTCTGAAAGTAATGTGGAATATTCCACCGTCTTTTCATTATCGTCAAACACTGCAATTACTCTTGCAATATACCCCGAATTGTCATCTGCCGGGATATTGAAGGTCTGTGTCTGCAGGCTATCAGATTCTACACTGAATGCAGGAGTCAGTGTGCTCAGTGTAGTGTCTGCCGCAACATCGTCGGCTCTATACAGTTCATAACGGAATTTTTCGATTCCTTTGTCCGGATCTGCGATGGCATCCAGTGTAACCGTAAGTGTATGGCTTCTGTCATTTTTAGCGAGCAATGGCTGCATTGCTGTAATCGGCGTTGTCTCCTCATCTGCTTTATATGGCTTTTTCTTTAAAGTCTTTATCTTGATTTCCGTCCCCTGTGTTTCCAGCATCTGGCTGGTATTTGCCAGATTGACACTGGCAAGTGCAGCATAGTAGACAGTGTTGCTGGTAAGCGCCCTGTTGATATTGTCCGGCTTAGTAGCACCATAGTCAAACAACAGATCACCCCTGCTTCCTGATAAAGATGCATAGGTTCCGATTTCTACTTTATTTCCACTTTCATCATATTGATACAACACTACATTATAGTTGCCGATTGCCGTGGAGGATACAGTTGTCTCCAGATTGATTGTGGAATCTGTTACAGTTCCCTTTTCAAGTACGATTCCCAATTCATCGGTCTTAAATATCTTGGTAAAGAGATTGGCTTCGTATAATCCGCCGCCTTCCTTTTCAGACGCATATTTTCCTGAAACTACCACCAGATATTCCGTCCCCGGTGCCAGCTTATTATTACTAAACGCAAGGCTTCCTGAAGTTTCCAGACTCTGTCCCAGGCTTCTTGCTTCTGCTTCCGTAAGCATTTCCTTCATTGTCGCCCTGTCATAAAGCATAACTTTGGTGTCACCCTGATTCAATGCGCTGTCAGTGTCCTTCAGATTAAACTGCATCTGAATACTACCCGGAGTGACATCATAGCTGTCTTCCTGCATGGTTACTGTAGGACGGGTATTTAAATCCGTGGAAACCATTCCTGAAGGGTCTTCTCTTTGACCGTCTTTACCATCCTTACCGTCATAACCCATGATACCGCTGTTGCCGGCTACGCCGTCCTTGCCATTTGAGCCATTTGCACCATTGCTTCCCTGTGCACCGGCTGCGCCCTCTGCCCCCTGGGTTCCTTCTGTTCCCTGCTGGCCTTCTGTACCATTCTCACCGGATTCGCCGTCTTCCCCGGATTCGCCGTCTTCCCCGCTGCTACCGTCTGCTCCGCTGGTACCATCCTTACCGTTGATGACATTGAAGGTAGGAATCTGTAATCCCGGTGTTTCGTTATTTTCATCCAACTCAATATAGCTGTCGTCATTAATTGCCATGGAATCCAGAGATACCGCCGGCTCCCCATTGACATAAAAATTCTTGCTCACAAGATTAAGCTCTGCACCTCCCTCTGTAAAAAGGGAAGTGTCAGAGGAAACGGTCTGATAAGTGCCCTGCTGATGAACGATACGCACAATGCCGTTATCTACATATTTAATCTGGGCATAATCCGGCATAGTCACTTCGGTATCGTTTCCAAGCTGAAGCGTAACCTCCGGTGCCACAAGCATATAGTCTGTATCGGAAATCTTCCAGACGAATTCTCCCAGGGTCATCTCCTCGCCCCTGCTGCTCATCTCATAGCTGCTTCCGTTCTTTACCAGAATTGTATTTTTGGTAAGACTATAATAGCCGAACTGTTCCTCTTCCAGATCGTCAAGTTTCATGATGACGCCTTTGGTAAAGGCTCCTAAAGATCCGTCGGCATAGTGAACGAATTCTTCTGTATCGATTGCCACATCCTGATTCGATGTGTCCTTAAACAGAACCTTTGTTTCGAACTTTTCACGATACTTGGTTCCCTGGCTGAAATAATATTGTTCGTTTACCTGAGTGGTAACATTGACCTCCTCTGACGGCTTCAATATGTACCCGTCAGCAACGAATTCCTTTGCTCCCTTAGAATAGTTTACGAAGCTCATTGAGCCAAGCGCTGCCGTCACTGTCAGCATTCCGACTAAAATTGCAATAACCGTTTTCTTCGCCTTCATCTTTTGACACTCTTTCCTCTCTTTGTAAACTTCTGTAACAATAAAAAAGCCCTGCTGTCCTATCAAACTGCAAGAGCTATCCCTGTTTTAATGCAATCTTTCTTTTTCATAACAATTCCCTCACACTTGATAAAAAAATCCCCTTTAAAGCCAATCAAATATGATTAGCGTTACACACACTAGTAATTATATTCCTTCCATAGGATATTTTCAACCTTAAATAACCTATTTTTGACATTTTTTGAGCAAAAACGCAAAAAGCCGCAAAAAATCAAAAAAAAGAAACAGAGATCCGACTCACTCAGATCTCTGTCCTAATCCTCTATTTATTGATAAATTCATTCATGAACGTTTCCAGCGGGCAGGGCTTTCCGAAATAATATCCCTGAATATAATCCGGTCCCATCTCACAAATCTTGCTTAATTCCTGCTGGGTTTCAATCCCCTCAATGCAAAGCTTCGAATCGATGCTGTGGGTCATGTCCACCATATGCTGAAGCAGCTGGTACTCGTAATCACTGTTCAATGCCTTAAGCGTGAAGGAACGGTCAATCTTGATTGTACTGGGATTGATATTATAAAGGTAATGGAAATTGGAGTATCCTGTTCCGAAATCATCCAGCGCAAGGGGAATTCCGTTTTCCTGTAAGCCATCACAGAACCCTATAAAATAAGCATTCGACTCCAAGAATCCGCTTTCCGTAAGTTCAATCAGTATACTGCCCTCTTTCAGCTGGTACTTTTCAATTCCCGAAAGGATATCTTCAAGCACATTGCTCTTCATAATCTGCACATAGGATAAATTAACCGAAACACGGAAATCCGGTATCTTTGTCCGAATTCTGCTACAGGCCTCCATTGCCCGTTCCAGAACCCATCTTCCCACGGGAATAATCAAGCCGCTCTCCTCCAAAAGGGGAATAAATTCAACCGGAGAAACCATCCCCGTCTCCTCGCTCTTAAAACGAAGAAGTGTCTCCGCACTGGAAAGGCGTTTTTCATTGATATCCACAATAGGCTGAAAATATGCCTCAAATCCCTGAAAATTATTGTTTACCGACTTACGCATAATCTGAACCAGATTTTTCTTATGTCGGAAATTCTTATAGTCTTCCTCATTATAAATATAACTCTTGTTTCTTCCGTTGTTCTTTGCCTCATTTAGGGCAAACTCCGAAAGCTTCATCAGATTGTGGTATTCCTGATTCTGCACATCATCAAATTCCAAAATCCCGGCTGAAATAGTAAAGAACACTTCGTAGCAATTGTCTTCAATAATCTGGTCAATCTTTCTTCTGATGTCACAGTAAAGATCCCTTGCCTGCGCTGCATTTCCGCCATTCAAATCCACAACCACGAATTCATCGGCAACTACTCTGTACAGCATCTGTGAAGGATTGATAACCGACCGAATACATTCTGCCGTCTTACGCAGAACCATATCTCCGTAATCGATTCCCTTACTCTCATTAATTTCCTTGAAGTTGTCTATTCCAAGCCGCAAAATAAAGCCATCAAGACATCCTCCTTCTCGAGCGCGCAGTTCCTCTTCCAGGCTTGTTTCAAGCAGAAGTCCACTCACATTGTCTGCCTTCTGTCTGGCTCCAATCTCATTCACACAGCCAACTAAAAAGGTGGGAACTTTATTCTCATCGCGCACTACTCTTCCCCGGCAGTTAATCCAGATGGGTTCCCGGTTCCTGCTAAGCCAGCGGTACTGAATATTATGAAAATCCTTTTCCCCCTGTATAATCTGCCTGATATCTCTCCTTAGGACCTCATAATCTTCCGCGTATACAATGTCTTCCAGCTTCTTTACCGCATCGTAAAAGCCGTTATCCGGCATATTAAAACGCTCCAACGAATTAGGCGACATGTAAAAATAGTCGTTTCTCAGATCCATGATATAAAGGTAGTCATCTATGCATGGGTTCAGCATCTCAATGACATCTTTAAATTGATCAATTTCTATTATCCCTTCATTCCTGCCCATAATCTTCTCCTATATACTGTTTCCCCTTCCGAAACAACTCCCCTGTTTGTGCCAGATAATAAAAATTATATAAAAATTTTAGCATAATTTGGAAACGATTTCAACACTGCACATTCCAGTTTATGCCAATT
>JAQXYZ010000113.1 GCA_029226935.1 Bacillota bacterium
GGTGTTTGAACAGGAGGCGGATTTCTCCGACCTCAGCCATGTTGATCTGGCATACAGCGCCACTTCCGACAGTGCGCATACGGTGGAAATCTTTCGTATTTGATCCTTTCTCCTTTGCAAACATCCATATAAATTCTATCTGAAGATTGTCTCCAAAAAACTTTTGCATGATGACTTGTAATCGGCGGACTTTTATTAACCATATAAAATTAGCGATTTCGTGTAAATTCTATTGCGAATTAGAAGATTAAATGCTATAATTTATATATTATGGCATAATACTGTGGGGTGGAAAGATGGATAATGTAACGCTTGGCCTTTCATATAATGGCCTTTGGAAACTGTTGATTGACCGTAAATTGAAGAAAAAAGATTTACAGAATATGGCACATCTTAGTTCGTCCGTTATTGCTAAAATGGGGAAGGATCAGCCAGTCCACCTGGATACGATCGTAAAAATATGTGTTGCCCTTCAATGTGATATTTCGGATGTCGTTACGCTGTGTAATAAGGAGGTGTGATGTTTGGCTAATTTTACAAAAAAAGCTATTCGGGCTTCTTTTATTAAATTACTCAACGAAAAGCCGTTGACCCAGATTACTGTCCGGGATATTGTAGAAGACTGCGGCGTGAACCGCAATACCTTCTATTACTACTATCAGGATCTGCCCCAACTGATAGAAAATATAGTGAATGAGGATGCGGAGCGGATTATCCGGGGGCATCCTACCATCGATTCCCTGGACGATTGTATCAATGCAGCACTGGAATTTGCGCTGGCCAATCGGAAAGCGGTGCTTCATATCTATCATTCCGTCAACCGAGACATTTATGAGCAATACCAATGGCGGGTCTGTACTTATGTGGTCAGGACGTATGTAGACGGCGTTCTAGGCAACCGAAAAATGACATCTGAGGATTATACCACCGTTGTAGATTATCTGAAATGTGTCAGCTTCGGTATGATCATGGGCTGGCTGGAAACCGGTATGAACCCGAATGCTATGGCCCGGTTTCGGCGGATTTTAGAATTAAAGTGCGGTGATTTGGAGCATCTCATTGACCGTTGTGAGAAAATGCGGTCATAGTCTTTAGGCAAACCTACCCCCTGTGTCTGAATTTCAGGCACAGGGGATATTTTGTCTGTGGAAAGTTTTTGAAAATGATTGATAATATGGTAACAAAATCCGAGTGGATGTTTTTCTTCGCTTTTATAACGAAAAGGAGGCAACATGAGAATCGAAAAAATACTTTCTGAGTTTGACGGACTGGGGCTGGAAATCGCAGTGATTGTGCCAGAGGGGAATCCCAAAGGCGTTATTCAGTTTTCCCATGGTATGGCTGAACACAAGGAGAGATACTACGACTTCATGAATTATCTTTCCGATCATGGATATGTGTGTGTTATTCATGACCATCGTGGACATGGTGGAAGTGTGGAAAAGGCAGAGGATTATGGCTTTTTCTATACCGAGAATGAACAGGCAATCATTGAGGATCTGCATACCGTTACAAAGTATATTAAACATATCTATTCTGGCCTTCCTGTATTTCTGTTTAGTCACAGCATGGGTACGCTTGTTGCCCGGGGTTATCTGAAAAGATATGATTCGGAAATTGACAAAGTTGTTCTGTGCGGTCCGCCGACCTATAATGCGGCAGCGGGGCTTGGTCTGCTTCTGGCCAGGCTTTCAAAACCCTTCATTAAGGAAAAGGCTCCGAATAAAATGTTGAATGCTATGGCCTTTTCGCAGTTTAATGCCGGAAATTCGATTCCGAATGGCTGGCTCTCAGAAAACCAAGCCAATGTTGCACAATACAACCAAGATCCGAAATGTGGATTTATCTTTACCACAAATGGGTTTGTCAACCTTTTGAGGCTGCAAAAAGCGGCTTTTGAGAAAAGAAACTGGCATGTAAGCAACCCACATTTGCCAATTCTTGTCATTGCCGGTGAGGAAGACCCGGTTATTCGATCAAGAAAGCGATTTGAACAGCTAATCGCTTTTTTATCGGAGCTGGGCTATACAAATATCAGCAGCAAACTGTATGAACATATGCGTCATGAGATACTCAACGAAGAGAAAAAGCTGGATGTATATAAAGATATTTTGCTTTTTTATGATGAATTCCAGCATACAACTTCATATTCCCAGGTATAAGCAGGACTTCGGTCCTGCTTTTTTTGCGATACGAGTCAAAAAACCAGGCAAACCTACCCGCTGTGTCTGAATTTCAGGCACAGCGGGTATCTTTGTCCATAGGAAAGGAAGAATCTTCCCGATATAATGAGGGCACAAACCAAGAGCACCTCTAAAACAGAGGATGCCAGTATAACAAGGAGGAAAAATTATGTATTATTCCAGTGGTAACTATGAAGCCTTTGCCCGCCCCAGAAAGCCCGAGGGCGTGGACAACAAGTCCGCCCACATCATCGGCACCGGCCTTGCGGCTCTGACTGCCGCCTGCTATCTGGTTCGTGACGGACAGATGCAGGGTCAGAACATCCACATCTATGAGAAAGACCCCATTCCCGGCGGTGCCTGCGATGGCTGGCAGTACCCCGATGTAGGCTATGTCATGCGGGGCGGACGGGAGATGGATAACCATTTCGAGGTCATGTGGGATTTGTTCCGTTCCATTCCTTCCATCGAGACAGAAGGGGTCAGTGTCCTGGACGAATACTACTGGCTGAACAAGAAAGACCCCAACTACTCCCTCTGCCGGGCAACCGTCAACCAGGGTCAGGATGCCCACACCGACGGCAAGTTCGGTCTGTCCGACAAGGCTGCAATGGAGATCATGAAGCTGTTCTTCACCCCCGATGAAGACCTGTAC
>JAQXYZ010000114.1 GCA_029226935.1 Bacillota bacterium
TTTGTGGACCCTTTTAATTATGAAGAAGTGGAGGCGGCGATACAGGAAAATACCAAGGCAGTATTTATTGAGACCTTGGGGAATCCCAATTCAGATGTAGTAGATATTGAAAAGATTGCAGGAATTGCCCACGCACATAAGATACCGCTGGCAATTGATAATACCTTTGCAACTCCTTATCTGGTTCGCCCGATTGAATACGGTGCAGATATTGTGGTACATTCAGCTACCAAGTTTATAGGTGGACACGGAACCACCATCGGCGGAGTGATTGTAGACAGTGGCAAATTTGACTGGGAGGCAAGCGGCAAGTTCCCTTCACTGACAGAGCCTAATCCCAGCTATCATGGAATCAGCTTTACCAAAGCGGTAGGAGCAGCAGCGTTCGTGACCAAGATTCGTGCAATCCTGCTTCGTGATACAGGTGCAACACTTTCTCCTTTCCACGCGTTCTTTTTCCTTCAGGGCTTGGAAACTCTGTCACTAAGAGTAGAACGGCATGTGGAAAATGCATTAAAGGTAGTAAACTATTTAAATAATCATCCACTGGTGGAAAAGGTAAATCATCCTTCTGTATCGAAAGATCCGGTTCAGCAGGAACTTTATAAGAAATACTTCCCCAATGGAGGCGGGTCTATCTTTACCTTTGAAATTAAGGGAGATGCCCAAAAGGCAAAGGATTTTATTGATAACCTTGAACTGTTTTCACTGCTTGCGAATGTGGCAGATGTAAAATCTTTGGTTATCCATCCGGCATCCACAACACATTCTCAGTTAAATGAGGAGGAATTGGCAGATCAGGGTATTAAGCCTAATACTATTCGACTGTCAATCGGGACAGAAAATGTGGAGGATATCATTGAAGACCTGGAAGAGGCATTCAAAGCAATTTCATAATGCTCATATGTTTTTTACATAAATGGAAAAATCCCTCGATCTCATTTGAAAGAGGGATTTTTTCGTCTCCGCAGCCACTTGTATTTTGACAAATTCTCGTGTATTATTATATTAGTCGGAATTTTCCAAAAGAGATTTTGAAATGACTTACCAATTTAAGTCTAAGCGAGAGATTACAGCATCGTGGATCAAATTTGCAATGGGTGGGGAGAAATCTGTATGAATAGTGAGAAGGAAGAACAACTGGCTTCAAAATCCATGCTGGATGCATTGACGGGGATATATAACAGGAAGGGATTCTATACTTATACTAGAGAGCTGATTGACCAGCACCCGGATATAGAATTCTGCCTGATTTATTGGAATATTCGGAGATTTAAGGTTGTCAACAATATGTTTGGGTGGCATACCGGCGATAAAATTTTGATACAGCTTGCAGAAGCTATGAAGAAGGAACTAAAGGATGAAGTGGCGACCTACGGGAGAATGGAGCGGGACAACTTTATCTGTTGTGTACCCAGTAAGGTAATCTCTAAAGGTAAATGGATGAAGGTCGGCGAGGTCAGCTATTCAGTAGGAGACCTTGAATATCATTTTTCCTGTTGCTATGGGTTGTACAAAATTACTAATCCCGGTCTGTCTATCAGTGAAATGGGGGACAAAGCGCGTATCGCCATGGAAACAGTCAAGAGTAACTATATGTGTTCTTATGCATGGTTTGATGAAGGAATGTGGAATTCCCTGTTAGAGGAGCAGAAGCTGAGTAGTGATTTTAGGAGTGCGATTGCACAAAAGCAGTTTAAGGTTTACTATCAGCCGGTATGCAGAGCAGAAGATGGCAAAGTAACCTCTGCAGAAGCTCTTGTGCGTTGGAAACATCCGGAAAGAGGTCTGATTTCACCGGGAATTTTTATTCCTCTTTTTGAAAAGAACGGATTTATCAGTATTCTTGACCGCTATGTGTGGAATGATGTCTGCAAGATGTTGCGAAGCAGACTGGATCAGGGGCAGGAGGTCGTGCCCATTTCCATTAATGTGTCAAGAGTTGAATTTTATAATAATCATCTTTGTGAAGATATCAGGAATATCGTAAAATCTTATCAGCTTCCTATGGATTTGATCCGAATAGAAATCACGGAAACGGCTTACTCAGATAATCCTATGCAGGTGCAGGAGGCGGTCAACAAACTGCACGAGTATGGATTTGTGGTTTTGATGGATGATTTTGGAAGCGGATATTCTTCCCTGAATATTTTAAAAGACCTTCCAATTGATGTGCTAAAGATAGATATGAAATTCCTTGACGGCTTTGAGACCAGCCAGAAGTCAGCCATTATTCTCGAGACGGTTATCCGTATGGCAAAATGGATGCAGCTTCGTGTGGTTGCAGAGGGTGTAGAGGATCGAAAGGAATGGGATTATCTAAAAAGCATGGAGTGCGACTTGGTGCAGGGATTTTATTTTTATCGCCCTATGCCTGAGGAAGAATTTTTAAAATTGCTGGATCAGAAGGAGGAAGAAGAACTTCCGGTGCATCAGGATGAATTTACTGAGCTGGAAAACAGTATGGCAGATGCACTTCGAATGGATAATTATCAGGATAACTCAGTATTTTACAGCATGCTTGGCGGTATGGGTGTTTATGAAATGACAGATGACCGTCTGGAAGTTATTCAGGTTAATCGCGGCTATTATGAGACAATTTATCATTCGGCAGATGGATTCAAAACGGCTTTTGGCGCGCTGAATCGTGAAGTGAAGGAACCGGAACGAAGCATTCTCATGGAAAAATGCCGTCTGGCAAGAGAAAAGAAAGAGGTGCAACAGGCACAGATCCATTTTCAACGTGAAGATGGTGTTTATGTTTGGTTGAATGTTAAAGTGCGTTATCTGAGCAGTAAGGGAAAACGTGCATTGTTTAATTTCTCTATTGAGAACATTGACGAGATGAAGAAATTGGAGGAAGAAAAGGTTCTCTCTGATTATAGTGCAGCGCTGATGAAGGTCTTTGATAAGGTGTATCGGCTTGATTATGAAACCGGCATCGGCGAGGTTTTACATACCAACGGAAATGACTATATGCAGCTTCATCATGCCTATTATTTTAAGGACTTTTTCGAACGTTATGGCGAGTTTATAGAATGGGTGGACTGTGAACCCTCCAGTGAAATCATCAGAGACAAGGGATTGCTGGACCAAAAGCTTGCACAGAGTGCAAACGGCAGTTACAGCGTCAAATATAAGGCGCATGTGGGAGAGAAAAAGACTCAGCTGATTACAGCGCTTTTCTTTAAGATAGAAACACAAAGCGGTAAAGAAGAATATCTTTGCTGCATTAAAAGGACGGATATTGCAGAATAAACAAAAAGCGTGTATAATGTAGACGTTTGTGAAACAATACAGTGCATAAAGTGAGGTATATTATGGTACAGTCAAGAACGCATACATGTAATCAGCTGCGCATTGGCGATGTAGGACAGAAGGTCACCATCGTTGGCTGGTATGATAACATGCGAAAGGTAAGCAAAAATCTTGGATTTTTAATTTTACGTGATTTTTATGGTGTGACTCAGGTGGTTGTTGAAACTGAAGAAATGATGGCAAAGCTTGCCGGAATCAATAACGAGTCCACTCTTTCCATTACAGGTGTAGTAAGAGAACGTTCCAGTAAGAATATGCAGATTGCAACCGGAGAGATTGAGGTTGTACCGGAGGACATTACAGTTCTTGGAAAATGTATTTATAACGAGCTTCCTTTTGAAGTGAATCGTTCAAAGGAAGCAGATGAGACAACAAGACTGAAATACAGATATCTGGATTTGAGAAATCCTGCCGTAAAGGAAAAAATCGTACTGAGAAGTAAGATTGTGGCAGAAATAAGAAAAAGTATGATAGAGCACGATTTCCTTGAAATCACAACCCCTATTCTGACCTGCTCATCACCGGAAGGTGCAAGAGATTATCTGGTACCCTCCAGAAATCATCCGGGCAAGTTCTATGCATTGCCTCAGGCACCACAGCAGTTTAAGCAGCTTCTTATGACATCAGGATTTGACAGATATTTTCAGGTAGCACCCTGCTTTAGGGATGAGGATGCAAGAGCAGATCGCTCTCCAGGCGAATTCTATCAGCTGGATATGGAGATGGCATTTGCATCCCAGGAGGATGTGTTTGGGGTAATTGAAGATGTACTTCCTCCTATTTTTGCGAAATATGGAAAGTATCAGGCTGCTTCCAGTGCACCTTTTACCAGAATTTCCTATAATGATGCAATGGAAAAGTATGGATCGGACAAGCCGGATTTAAGAATTGATCTGGTGGTTCAGGATGCAACCGCATGTATGAGTGATTGTGGTTTCGGACCCTTTGATGGACAGACGGTCAAGGCAATTGTAGTAGATCAGTTTACAGCAACCAGAAAGGTAATTGATAAAATCTGTGCGGATGTGGAGGTACAGAGCGGACAGAAGGCTTATTGGTTTAAATTAGATGAAAATGGGGAGCTGGTTGGAGGAATTTCCAAGTTCTTACAGGATAGAAAAGAACAGGTGGTAAATACACTTGGTCTCAAAAATGGCGACTTTGTAGGACTTACAGCAGGCAAGAAGCTGGATGCACAGAAGACAGCCGGTGTCCTTCGCAAGTATCTGGGAATGAACTGCGAAGCACATATGAAACAGGAATGCTATGAATTCTGCTGGATTGTGGATTTCCCTATGTATGAGATTGGGGAAGAGTCCGGGGAACTGGAATTTTGTCATAATCCCTTCTCCATGCCCCAGGGTGGTATGGATGCGCTGATCAATAAAGATCCTCTTGATATTTATGCTTATCAGTATGATCTGGTATGTAATGGTGTAGAACTTTCGTCAGGAGCAGTCAGAAACCATGATCCTGAAATTATGGTAAAGGCTTTCCAGATTGTAGGACTGGATGAAGAAGACGTCAAAGCAAAGTTCCCGGCAATGTACAATGCATTCTGTTACGGAGCACCTCCGCATGCAGGAATCGCACCCGGTGTAGACAGAATGGTTATGCTGATCGCAGGAGAAGAAAGCATTCGTGAGATTATTCCATTCCCTATGAATAAAACGGCACAGGATGTAATGATGGGAGCACCTTCTACAGTTGACGAAAAGCAGCTTCGTGATGTGCATATTAAGATTGATCTTCCGAAGGAAGAAGAGTAACCATAAAATAAATTATTATAAGTGAGAAACCGGATAAGTTGCAGAATATGACAGCTGCAGCTTATCCGGTTTTTGAGTTGGCGGTAATTTTTAAGTCTGTATACTATTACATGAAAATAAAATGTAAACTAAATAAAAAAACTTGTTGACAATAGTGGGCACATAATTGTATACTCGTTTCTGAAATTGGTTTACAATTAAGAGCCAAAGAAGAAAGGATATTTAATTATGAAGACGAAACAACTAGCACTTACCGGATTGATGGCAGCAGTTTTATGTATTTTGGGACCTATCTCATTACCTATTCCCATCAGCCCGGTTCCCATATCACTTGGCACATTTGCAGTTTTCCTTACAGTTTATATTCTGGGGATGAAGCTGGGAACCATCAGTGTCTGTATCTATATTCTGCTGGGACTGGTAGGCGTTCCGGTTTTCTCAGGTTTTAGCGGCGGCGTCGGAAAAGTACTTGGACCGACAGGCGGCTACATTATTGGTTTCCTCTTTATGGCACTGATTATTGGTTTCTTTGTAGACAAGTGGAAGACAAATTTTGTATTGATTGCCATTGGGATGATACTCGGAACAGCGGTCTGCTATCTGTTTGGAACGGTTTGGCTTGCAAAGCAAGCAGGAATGAGCTTTTCTGCAGCACTTGCGGCAGGGGTAATTCCTTTTATTCCGGCTGATATTGTGAAGATGATCCTTGCAGTTCTCATTGGTCATCAGGTAAAAGTACGTTTGTGGAAAGCATCTATTCTGGAAAAATAACGGAAAAAATATTTGTAAATCCTTTTCTTTTATGATATCCTGTTAAACGGTAACACAATCAAATACAGGAAAGACAAATGGAGTAATCAAATGAACGTTAGATATGCTTTCAGGCGTTCCCTGCCAGTCATGGCTGGTTATGTAGTTTTGGGAACAGGATTCGGAATACTTCTTGAAACAAAAGGATATGGTGTATGGTGGGCGCTCGCAATGAGCGCCTTTATTTATGCGGGTTCCATGCAATATGTTGCAATTGATCTGCTGGCCGGCGGTGCATCCCTTATTTCAGCGGTAGCCATGACGCTGATGGTTAATGCAAGACATCTTTTCTATGGGATTTCCATGATTGACAGATATAAGGAAACCGGTAAAAAGAAGCTTTATCTTATTTTTGCGTTGACGGACGAGACATATTCACTGGTTTGCAGCGGAGATGTACCGGAGGGAGTGGACCAGAAGAAATACTTTTTCTGGGTGTCACTTTTTAACCAGTGCTATTGGGTGGCGGGAAGCTTGCTGGGCGCACTTCTTGGAAGCTTTCTGAATTTCAATACAGCCGGTATTGATTTTTCTATGACTGCGTTGTTTCTGGTGGTATTTATAGAGCAGTGGAAAAGTACCACTAACCATTTAAGTGCGCTGGCAGGAGTAGGAATTTCGATAATTTGCCTTTTTATTTTTGGAGCGGATCAATTTTTGATACCGTCAATGATCCTTATTACAGGCTTTCTTGCGCTGTTCAGGAGAAAGCTTGAGACACAAAAAATGATCAAGCTTTGACTAATGAAAAAGGAGAGGGAGTTTTAAATGAGTAATTTACATGCAGGTATGCTGGTAGCAGTCATTGCCTTAGTGACTATTTTACTGCGGGCGCTTCCGTTTATGATCTTTAATGGAAAAAGAAAAACACCCGCATTTATTGTCTATTTGTCAAATGTATTGCCCTATGCAATTATGGGAATGCTTGTGGTGTATTGTTTGAGAAAGACAGAAATAATGATGCCGTCCTATGGTATTCCGGAGCTGATTGCATGCATAGTAGTCGTAGGACTTCATTTGTGGAAAAGAAATACACTGCTCAGTATTGCCATAGGAACGGCTGTTTATATGATACTTATTCAATTGGTCTTTATTTAGTGAAGGGCAAAGAAGGCTAATGCAATGGCACCGGGTCCTACATGGGTTCCAATAGTGCCACCTACAGTAAACACAGGCAGGCTTTCGGCGTGTTCCATCCAGATGTCTCTACTGTCACTAATATATTTTTGCAGTAATGCATCGCTTAAACCGGTATATCCCAAAAAGTATGGCATATCAAAATCAATACCGCCTGCCTTGTTAATCTGCTCAATCAGAAGGTTGTTGCCCTGCTTGGAGCCTCTGGCTTTTCCAAGAATTATAACTTCTCCGTCTGCAACACCCACAACTGGCTTAATGGACAGAACATTGCCTGCAAAGGCAACGGTTTTTGAAATGCGTCCTCCCTTTTTCAGATATTCAAGGGTATCTACGGATGCGGAAATCTGCGCCATTATTGAGGCGAAGGAGAAATATGAGGAAAAGTATCATTGCCATATTCCATTGATTGTGGCAGGAGGTATTTTTGACCATCAGGATGTAGAACATGTACTGTCGCTGGGGGCAGATGGTGTGCAGGTTGCCAGCCGGTTTGTGGCAACTTATGAATGTGATGCTTCTGATGCCTATAAGGAAGCCTATATAAGCGCAGGAGAGGAAGATGTGGAAATCATCAAAAGCCCTGTGGGAATGCCGGGAAGAGCGCTATGTAATGCTTTTATCCAAAATGTGCGAAAGGAAAGACAGCCGATAAAGAAATGCTACCAGTGTCTGCAGAAATGTGATCCAACGACAATCCCCTATTGTATTACCAAGGCACTGATAGAGGCTGTAAAGGGAAATTTGGAAGAGGGATTGATTTTCTGTGGAGCAAATGTGGGACGGATTGACAGGATGATGAGCGTCCATGAGCTTATGATGGAATTGACAGAGTGATACATGGAATTTGAAAGACGAAAGAATGGAGGGTGTCTGCTACTGAAAAAAGTAGTAGACACCCTCTTTATCTTCAAATTGTTTACAGGAAGTATGGAAAACATCTTCTATTACATGCTTTTCCAGTACTTCAAGGGGATTGCCACAGAAGACGGTTTT